>CALVAT010000108.1 GCA_944325565.1 Candidatus Gastranaerophilales bacterium | reverse complement strand
GAGCCTCAAAAAATTGAGGAAAAACCTGCAGTTGCGGCTGCTCAGCCTCAAGAAGAAACCTCTGAAAATATTCAGCCTGCACAGCAAATACAGCAGCAAGAACACTCTGCAGAACCTCAAAGCGTGCCTGTTGCCGCAGGGGCGGATGTTGCAACTGTCTGGTCGGGTATTCTACAAAATATAACAAGCATTCCGTCAAGGATGTTTTTCTACAACCTTTCAAGGCCTTTAGAACTTACACCGGACGGTATCACAATAGGTTTTGGCAAAGAGATTTTTGTAAAACAGGCTCAGGATAACAGCAAAAATGCTCCTTTAAAAAAGGCTGCTATGGCTTATTTCGGGGTCAGTGATATAAATATTCATATAAAACTTGTTGATGAAAATGAAGTAGTGCACGCTGCGCCTAAACCGGCTATAGATAAGCTTGAAAGAAAACAGCCGCCTGCACCGGCAAACAATAATTATGCCCAAAACGAAGAAGAGGAAGAAAGCATTGCCCTGATAATGAAGGATAAAGCTAACTTGAATCCAGAGTTTTCCGCAGATTCTGCAGAATCTCAGGGAAATAACGAAGAACATGATGATTCTTCCTCAGAGGCTCCCGTAAAAAAAAACAAGGTGCCGCTGAACCTTTCTGATCGTTCGAGAATGGTTATGGAGCTTTTTAACGGAAAGTTTATTGATTAAAGTAGGGCTATTTTTGGAGAATATCTTTATCTCTGTATAAAAGCTCGCGTTTTTTCTTCATTTCCGGATTGAGCATATATTCTTCATACTTGTAATAAGATTCAATCCAGCCGTTTGGCGAGATTTCAACAATCCTGTCCGCAACGGTTTGTATAAACTCATGGTCTTGAGAGGTGAACAGCACCGTTCCGTTAAAGTCTATCAAAGAGTTATTTAATGCAGTGATTGCTTCCAGATCAAGGTGGTTTGTCGGTTCATCAAAGATAAGGACGTTGGATTCCGCAACCATCATTTTTGCAAGCATACAGCGTACTCTTTCTCCGCCGGAGAGTACATTGGCGCTTTTTTCTGATTCTTCACCGGTAAAGAGCATTCTACCCAGATATCCTCTTATGTAGCTGATGTGCTGCTCATCAGAATACTGTCTGAGCCAGTCAATAAGACTTATTTTTGTATCAAAATATGCGTTATTGTCTTTTGGAAAATAAGAGCGTGTAGCTGTTACGCCCCATTCAACCTTACCCGAGTCAGGTTCAATTTCACCGGCAAGTATCTGAAACAGAGTTGTTACCACCATCGGGTCACGGCTCAGAAATGCAATTTTATTGCCCTGATAAACATCCAGAGAAAAGTTCTTTATAAGCAGCTGACCGTCTATGGATTTGTTAAGTTTTTCAATATGCAAAACATCTTTGCCGGGGATTTTTTTGTAGTTAAAACGTATCCTCGGGAATTTTCTCGATGACGGTTTTATGTCTTCGAGGGTAAGTTTGTCGAGCATATTTTTTCTTGAAGTTGCCTGAGCAGCTTTTGACGCATTAGCGCTGAATCTTGCAATAAAAGCTTTTAGCTCTTCAATTTTTTCTTCTGTTTTTCTGTTCTGCTCTTCTTTTTGTTTTTGAATCAACTGGCTTGCCTGTGCCCAGAAGGAATAGTTCCCCGTGTAAAGCTGTATGTTGCAGTAATCAATATCAGCAATATTCGTACAAACCTTATCAAGAAAATTTCTGTCGTGAGAAACAACAATAACAGTGTTCTGGAAGTTTATTAAAAACTCCTCAAGCCACTTGATTGTCGTAATATCGAGGTGGTTTGTCGGCTCATCCAGAAGCAGGATATCAGGATTGCCAAAAAGCGCCTGTGCAAGAAGAACTCTGACCTTTTCGCTGCCGGAAAGGTCGCTCATAAGTTCATAATGTTTTTCGTCTTCAATACCCAAATCGCTTAATAGAGTTGCGGCCTGAGATTCCGCCTGCCAGCCGTCGAGTTCCGCAAATTCTGTTTCAAGTTCCGAAACCTTCATACCGTCTTCGTCCGTAAAATCAGGCTTTGCATAGAGGGCTTCTTTTTCTTTCATAACGTCATACAGCCTTTTATGTCCCATAATGACCGTATCGATGACCGGATATGCGTCATAAGCAAAGTGATCCTGTTTTAATACGGCTATTCTCATACCCTTTTGTATATGGACTTCGCCCGATGTCGGCTCTATGTCACCTGCTATAACCCTGAGCAGGGTAGACTTGCCCGCACCGTTAGCGCCAATTACGCCGTAGCAGTGGCCGGGGACGAATTTTATGTTTACGTTCTCAAATAAGGTTTGTGAACCGAATCTTACTGTTAAATTCTGTGTAGTTATCATTTTTCAGCTTCCGTATTGTGTAAATAATCTGTCTGAGCGGGAATTCCCGCAATACTATAATTTTTACATGAATACACAGGAAATCAAAGTTTATCCCGAGTCTATGTCCATTGTTTTGCATAGCGCAAAACATAATAATTTGTGTCTTTAGAAAGTTCCTGCCGTGCTTTTTGGACAAAATCAACTGTTTCATCAAGGCTGCATAACAACATCGCTGTTTTTTCACGTATTGTGTATTCCCTGATTTTTAAACATTGCTCAATAATATAGTGAAGCTGCTCATCACAGGGCGGACAAAGAGAATTTAATGCCTCTAACCCCCAGTACAGATTAAAGAGCTTTTTGGTATACCAGTTGCTGCGTTTGAGTTTTTCAAGCTCTTCAAAAATAACGCCCAGACGTTCATAAAGCTTTGTTAAAAAATATTCTTTGTCCTGCACCTGCGGAAGAATTTCGACTATAAGTCTGCAGATATTCGGGTTTATGTCGTTTACAGCTTTTGTCAGTATGTCATAAGTTTTTTTGTTTTGAAAAAATTGTGAAAATTCCTGTGTTTTAAAAAAT
This sequence comes from Candidatus Gastranaerophilales bacterium, assembly GCA_944325565.1. Lineage (GTDB taxonomy): Bacteria > Cyanobacteriota > Vampirovibrionia > Gastranaerophilales > Gastranaerophilaceae > Limenecus. The sequence continues at coordinate 2,522 of CALVAT010000108.1, read as the reverse complement.
TCATTTATTTTTTGTGCGCAGGCCTCTCTTATCAAGCCGTGATGCCCTGTAAGATGATGAATTAAGATGTCTGCTTCTGCAGCAGAACGAATATCCTCCAGTTTTAAGATACAAATTTGTTTTTCTATATCTTTTTCGGGATGTGAGTCAGAGTCAATCTCAAGCAATGCAAAAATTTCGCTGCGTGTATATTCTTTTTCGCAGAGTTCCACAGCTTTTTCAATTTCTTTTAAAATTTGAACATCATCATTCATAGTCAACAATATAACATAAGCGGACATTAAAAAAAGCGTCACCCCCTTATAAAATGCATGATGATAACAGCAGAAGTTTGCAGTGAATTTACAATACAAAAAGAGAGGGAAAAACGTGAGAGAATTTGTTGATTTGATGAAAGAAATACTTTTGCTAAAGCCGGAACAAGAAGGCGATATCGGCCTTAGCAGCCTTAGGCGCTCAAACTTTAGGGCGGTAAAATCACCCAGAAAAAAAGTAAAAAAAGAGGTCAGCCTTTCTGAGCTTATGCGCAGACATTAAAAATTAAATAGAAATTTCTTCAAGCATTACAACAGCATCAACGGCAAGGCATTTGCCTTCGCCTATGGGGCCCATCATTTCCATTGTTTTTGCTTTAACAGAAATCTGCGAGATATTCAAATTCAGAACTAATGCGAGGTTTGCTCTTATATCATTAATGAACGGGGCAAGCCTCGGGTACTGGGTTTTTATTGTTGCATCGATATTATTGACTTTGTAGCCGGCACGTACGACCTCGTATAAAGTCTGTGCAAGGAGCTCTGTACTGTCGCAGCCATAGTATTGCGGATCTGTGTCCGGAAAGTGCTGGCCGATATCTCCCATTGCGAGCGCGCCGAGCATTGCATCTATAATTGCGTGGCACAGAGCATCAGCGTCGGAATGTCCGAGCAATCCTTTGTTGTGGTCAATTTTTACACCGCCAAGTATTAAATCTCTGTCCATAACAAATTGATGTAAGTCAAATCCGTGTCCTATTCTAAAGTGCATATTTTTCTCCTATAAATTTTGCAACAGCCTTTGCAACACCGTCATTGTCGACGGAATCAGTAATATAATCGGCAACTTTTTTTAAATCTTCTGTAGCATTGCCCATGGCTACCTTTGTGCCGGCAGCAAGCAGCATTTCTATGTCGTTGTCCTGATCTCCGCATGCCATAATTTCTTCTTTTTTGATTCCCCACATATTTGCAAGAAATCTTAGCGCGTTCCCCTTTGTTGCTCCCGGATCAGAAAATTCACAGAACCTTGTTGTTGAACGTATGACATATAGTTTGTCTTTATAGCGTTCGGACATTTCTTTTTGAAGATTTTTTATCAAATCAACATCATCATCAATAGCGAGTATCTTATTAATTCCCTTTAAATCAAGAGTTTCGCAATTTCCGGCAACACGGTATTTTATATTTCTGTCCGCAACATATTCTCTGACGAGTCTGTCATCGTGTTCAACAATTAATTCATCATTTATGTAAAGGTTAAAAAATATGTTGCGTGCTTTGAGCACAGAAATCACGTCACGTGCAAGTTCTTCATCCATTGGTTTTTCCCATAGAGTTTTATCTCCGTTTAAAAAATCCTTTATAAGCCCGCCCTGATAGCATATAACGGGTGTATTAAGAGAAAGTTCTTTTGCGATTGATTTTGTCGCAGCATACATTCTGCCTGTGCATAGCACCACCTTTATACCGTCGCGTACAAGATTTTTAAGGGTATCTTGCACCCTTTTTGTTGCAGTATAATCTTTTTTAAAAATTGTTCCGTCTATATCCAGAACCAGCATTTTTATATTATTCATGTTGTCGTATATTTTCTTTTAGTCGCAAGCCGGAACAGACCTTGCTATAGCACATATTGTCTTTGCATCATTAATTGTACCATTTTTTATAAGATTTTGCACCTCGCTTAACGGAAGTTCAAAATAGTCTAAAATTTCGCCTTCATCCGGATCCGGTTTGTCAAAGGTTAATCCGGTTGCTTTAAACAGGTATAGTTTTTCATCGCATATACCGAAGGTGGTAAAAATATACCCGAGCGATTCCCAGTTTTTTGCAATATAACCTGTTTCTTCTCTTAACTCTCTTTTGGCTGCATAAAGAGGGTCTTCTCCTTTTTCCAGCCTGCCTGCCGGAAGCTCTGTCTGTACGGACTTAACAGCATAGCGGTATTGTTTTACGAGCAAAACATTTCCATTATCTTTTATGGCAAATATTACAACTCCTCCTGGATGCCGGATGATTTCTCTGTGTCTGGCCAGCCCGTCTGAGAGAACTATTTCATCATCTGTTATTTCAAAAATTTTTCCTTTATAAACGGTTTTGCTAGAGAGTGTTTTTTCTTCAAATTTATCCATAAAATATTATCTTTCGTATGTAATTTTCTACATTAAATTATGTTCCAATCAATTATTTCGCACAAGTGTAAAAATTGCAGATGTATTGTCAATATAGATAAACTAATCTAGTGTCGCAGTTGCTGCCGGCTGA
>CALVAT010000107.1 GCA_944325565.1 Candidatus Gastranaerophilales bacterium | reverse complement strand
GAATTACGTAACAAATACAATATAAATGACTTACAAAGTAAGCAATTTATATTATACGTAAAATGTACTAAAACAAACAAACTCTTATAACTTAGAAACTAATTTTTCTAAATTATAAACATTTTTGTTCAAAAAAGCATAAAGTTTTATTATTTCTATAATTTCTTCGAAATCTTCAGGTCTTTTTATTGTTTTCGACATTCTTTCTATTTTTTGCAGGTTAAATTTTATATTTTTCTTTATTTCTTTTACTTTTTCTTTACGATTCATTATTCAAACCCTATCTTTAATACACAAATTTTATTTTAACCTGTATAACAACATAATTTGTTGCGAATCTGCAATAAAAATAACTTAAGTAAAAAAAAGCCCGCTTTCGCAGGCCTAGAAAGAAATACTGTATATATTGTAACTGTAAGATTATTAGTCTTACTAACCCCCATTGACGAGGCTGATTGCGATTTGAGGCAATGCATTAGCCTGCAAGAGGAGTGAAGAGGTCGTTTGTTGCAGTATTTGATATTTTGTATAATTAGCCGTTTCTTCCGCAATATCCGCATCCATAATTGTTGATTGAGCTTCCGTTAAGTTTTCAATTGTTGTTGTTAACGAATCAGCTGCAGCATCCAATCTGTTTTGAGTTGCACCTATTTTTGCTTTTTTATCGTTAATACTTGTTACCGCTGCATCAAGCATTGTTATATATTGAGCCGCAGCACTGGCATTAGCAAAAGCGGCATCAACGTTCGCGCTAAGACCATCAGCAGGTGTAAGAGCTGGCATAGTTCCGGTAGCATCCGCACCAAGTGTTGTCGAATCCACTGTCTGGAAGAAATCAGGATCAAGTTTAATACAGTTTGCGGCTTCATCAGAGTTAGCACCGACCTGTAATCTTAAACCAATATCTGCCAATTGACTTTGACCGTCCAACAGTGTCAATCCGTTAAAGTTTGAATTTTTAGATATACGGTCAATTTCTGCCAATCTCTGAGTAATTTCATCTTTCATTGCATTCATGGAATTTTCATCATAAATACTGTTTGCCGCCTGAACAGTCAAGTCTCTTATACGCTGGATGTTATCTAACATAACATCAAGGTCACCTTCTATTACTGCCAGTACGTTTGTACCTGTCGTAATATTATTTTTCGCTACTTTTGAACCCCTTATCTGAGTATCCAGATTTGTTGCAATATATAGGTTCGCAGCGTCATCTCCGGCTCTATTAATTTTATAACCGGTTGATAATCTTTCCATTGCCGTAGACATTGCACTTGTTGCTTTGTTTAAGTTACTAACCGCCTTCAGAGCAGTTACGTTTGTATTTACTACAATAGCCATATACAGTTTCCTTTCTTAATTCATTTCTCTCTTTGCCAGTACACGTATGTGTATTGGACAAATACAGTTACAGTATTTCTATTAGATTTAGTGATGGGGTGATTTGATGGCCAAAAAATCTTAACCATTTTGCAACCGCCGCAGGCAATTACAAAATTTTCAAAAAATCGTAGCAGGGCAAAAGCCACGCTATAGGTGATTTAGTGATGGTTAAATTTTCTTCACACATATTAATACGGCACTTTAGAGGGTTTCTAGATTCTTAAAAAGTTAGAAATTTAACTAACTAAAGTATGAGATTTTTTAAAAATTAAAAAAGCATGCTAACAATTTGTAATAAATTACACGAATAAGAGTTTTGATATAGAATATAAAATAAGGACTAATCGGAGAAGGTTTTTGCAAAACATTGTTGTACTCATCACAGATAACGAAAAAGTAGCACAAAAAATTAACAAAAAAGTGCTGCTGCTTCGAAATACAGATATTCTCCAGACCATTCGCCATGCCGATTGTTTTGATAAAGTAAGAAAAATAAAACCCGTACTTATTTTTTATCACTTAAAATTAAACAGAGAAGATGACTTTTTAAACTTTTTACAAAAAGCAAGACAAAACAAAGACCTTAAAACATGTTCAATAATTCTTATCTATGATGATTTAGATGAAAATCTTTTGTGCAGCGCTTTTGAAAAAGGCATAACTGATTTTATAAGAACAACAGCCTCCGATACGGAATACACTATAAGAACTCTCTGGTGTCTGCAAAAAAGAGATAATGTTGAAGACAACAAAAATAAAAAAGACTTACTTTCACAATTAAAAATTCTGGACAGAAAAAATCAGGTGTTCACAGAAAACTATACCTATACTGTTTTAAAAGAAGAAAGCAAAAAAGACTGGGGATGTTTTGCTGTAGTTGCACCAGACATCAACAGCCGAAACAAAATCTCACCCGACACATTAATGAGTATAATAAAAGATAATGTTAGAACATGTGATATACTCGGTTACGCTTCAGACTTCAAAATTTATCTCTGGTTTAGAAACACAACAAACGAAGATACAAGAAAAATTCTTACAAAAATAAAAAGAGCACTAACTAACGACTTTACAATAAGCGCAGGTTATACAGAAACAAAAGAAATCCCCTTTGACGAAGCGGAAATTTTAGCAAACAAAGCCCTGTCTAAAGCTCTTTTAAAAGGCAACTCTTTTATTTGTGTACAGGAAAAACCAAAACAACAAAAACCGAAGACAACAAAAATAGATATACAAAACTTTAAACAACATAAAGCAAATTCATTAAAAAAATTAGAAAATATCCTGTCTCCTTTATTTTTCCAGATGCAAAAAGCTAACGAAGACAAACTGTTCGAAACACAAATTACTCAAAAAGTAAGTGAACAAAAAAGCTTTTTTACATTAAAAAATCAAGATTGCGAAAGTTCTTTTATTGTCACTTATCCGGGATTCACAACAATAAATGTAGAAATTCTTCAAAAAATTCAGGATAAAGAAAAAAGAAAAAAATATTATATAGATACTAACGAACTGAGCGAAGAAAAACTTGAAGAAATGCTGGAAGATTTTATACAGGATTTTAACAACATAACAGCAGCAATATAAAAAACATAAAAGGAAAGGATTTTTATGACAATAAATATTACAGCGCAAAACTGTGCATTTTTGTTTATAGATGTTCAGGAAAAATTAACAGCAATGCTGAGAAAAGATAAAGCGGCCAAAAAAGCTGAAATTTTAGCCAAAACAGCAAAAATTTTAAACATAAAAACTGTTTTAACAGAACAATATCCGCAAGGGTTAGGCGCAACAATCCCGCAGGTAAAATACTGCCTGCCCGACAGTGCAAAATTCTTTGAGAAAACAAGCTTTAATGCTCTAGACACTGAAGGCGTAAAAGAAGCTCTCGGCGATGTAAAAAATATCTTTATTTTTGGTATAGAAACACATATCTGCGTTTTTCAAACAGCATTAGCTCTGTTAGAAAACGGTTACAATGTTTTTGTCATAAAAGATGCCTGCGCATCACGCGAAACAGATGAATTTAAAGCAGGCATAAATTTGATGGAACAAGAAGGCGCCAAAATAATGACAACAGAAATGGTTATTTTTGAACTTTTAAAATCATCAAAACATCCAAACTTTAAAGAAGTACAATTGTTAATTAAATAAAATATTGCCCGAATATTTTTCAGGCACCTTTTATAAAAAAAATGATATTAAAAGAATTCTCTGATTTTTTAAAAGAAAACGAAGAAAAACCTTCCGTTTCTCTTTTATATATATGGTTAAAATTAAAAATAGAAACACCTGCAAGAACAAATGTTGATAGAATTTTGCAAAAAGAAATTTATATTGCAAAAAACAAAGCAGGAAATTTTTTATTTATCGGCAAATCTCCATCGGGCAGAAATCTGATTGAGAGCCTGTATAATTTTGCACTGAGTTTTGAACAGCAAAAAATGGCCCGCTGGGTTCACAAACAAAAAGCAAATGATTTCAAAAAATATTAAGTAAAGTTAAAAATAAAGCATGGCAACGGTTTTCATGATTACCCATGCCAATTTTTTATAATATAATATTGAATTTTTACATAAAAATAACTGTAGAAAACTTGTTCAAAACTATAAATTTAATGTTCAAATTCATACAAAAAGTTTTTAGTTTTCTACAAACAAAAAATTAATAAAAAAGTTTTTGAAAAAAATTAAAAATTATTGAAAAATTTTCTACAAAAAATTAACAAAGTTTTGAACAGGTGTGTTGGTTTATATTGTTTGGTTTATAATAGTTTTATACAGAAATTTAATTCTTTATTACTTATTATTATTTTATTATATTATTTATATAAATTAATTTATAAATAAAAAAGAAAACAAAAAAACTTTTAGAAAAAAATTTAAAAAAAATCGTCAGGAGAAAATATGTCAAACATGGAATTTACTATAGAAAAAGAATCCTTGCTTACCAATTTAAAAATTGTTGAAAAAACAACAGTTGCCAGAGGCATCCAGCCTGTACTTTCTAACATTTTAATTGTTGCATCTTCTGACAATTATATTACTTTTGCTGCAACAGATTTAGATATTAATATCACATCAAAAACAATTGCTTCTGTTCAAACTCCTGGTAAAATTACATTGCCAGCAAAAAAACTTTCTGAAATTGTTTCTCGTTTAAGCAACAAACCTGTTGTTTTTTCATTAAATGCAGAAACAAATGTTGTTAATATTATTTGCGGAAATTCTAAATTTGAACTTATCGGTATCAGTGCGGATGAATTTCCACAAACAATTACAGAAGAAGAATTAAAAGATAAAGAATGTGTTGAGATTGATATAAATCCATTTATAAAATCAATTAAATACACAGCATTTTCTGCAGCAAATTATGAAAACAGAAACATAATAAGCGGTGTTTTTTGTTCAATTTCAAAAGAAAATATAGAAATGGCAGCAACTGACGGAAATCGTTTAACAAGAATTATTGAAAAAATTACAAACGAAAAAGAAACAGATATAAGCTGCGTTATTCCGTCTAAAACTTTACAGGAATTTTTGAGAGTTGCTTCTTTGGTTAATGATGAAAAATTGTGTTTGATTATTGAAAAAACAAGAATAATTTTCAAAACTACATCAATGATTATGACCTCAAGAATTCTCGAAGGAGAATATCCTCCATACAAACAGCTTATTCCTCAAAGCTGTGAAAAGAATGCAGTTGTTAACCGTGAAGAAATGATATCTGCTCTTGAAAGAGTTGCGGTTATGGTCAACGAAAGAACAAATATTGTTAAATTTATTTTTGGAGAAAACACTTTGTTTTTAAAAGCTGATACTCCTGATGCCGGTTTGGGAGAGGATTCTATTTCTGCTGAATATACGGATGAAGAGTTGACAATCGCTTTTAACTATAGATATGTTCTTGATTCTTTGAAAATTATGGAATCCGAAAAAGTTAAAATCGGGCTTGGGGGTAGTTTGTCTGCAACATTGTTCAGACCGGATAGCGAAGATGATTATCTCTGCTTGATTATGCCTATTCAGATAAGATAAAAAAATATGTTTTTTATTTTATATTTTCAGCCGGAAGTTTCATTTCAAATTCAGATACT
>CALVAT010000106.1 GCA_944325565.1 Candidatus Gastranaerophilales bacterium | reverse complement strand
AAAAAAACATCCTCAACATTTTCTAAATCATCATACAGCTCAGAAATAGACTTATTAAATACAGGATGAACAAAATCGGGAATAAGCTCCAGCAAAGGCACAAGCACAAAGGCTCTCTTATACATTCTCGGATGAGGAACAGTCAAAATCTCCGTATTGATAACCTCTTTGTCATAAAAAATGATATCTATATCAATAGGTCTTTCGCCCCAGCGCTGCTCTTTTTCTCTATTTCTTCCGAGAGTTTTTTCTATGTTAAGGCATTTTACAAGCAAATCCTGAGCACTGAGATCAGTTTTTATCTCTACAGCCATATTTATAAACCAGTTCTGGTCTTTAATCCCCCATGGTTCTGTTTCATACAGGGCAGAGGTTCTTATTATCTTTAGATTTTGAGCAAGACTGATAAGGCTTACTGCCTGTTCGACATATTTTAGCCTGTCACCCGAATTTGAACCTAAACACAAATATGCTATTGCCATAAATAGATATTATAATTTTTCAGTGTTAATTACAATTCTCTAGCGATAAAATTAGTATTATTCTTTATAATTGTTAAAAATTATCGGTCAAAATTGCGTTTTCAGTCGTTTTTATGTTAAGATTTTATACATTAGTATATGAGGAAAATCTATGATATCAGTAAATGATTTAAAAACAGGCTTAACATTAGAATTGGACAACGGATTATGGTCAGTTGTAGAATTCTTACACGTAAAACCCGGTAAAGGTGCTGCTTTTGTCAGAACAAAACTTAAAAACGTAGAAACCGGCAACGTAGTTGAAAAAACATTCAGAGCAGGTGAAAAAGTAGCAAAAGCTACACTCGACAAACGTGAAATGCAATACCTTTACAAAGAAGGTTCTGATTATGTAATGATGGATACAGAAAACTACGAACAGCTCTCTGTTCCCGAAATTCACATCGGCGACGGTGTAAAATACCTTAAAGAAAATATGAACGTACAAATTTTGCTCCACGACGGCAAAATCGTAGGTTTGGATATACCTAACCACGTTGAACTGGAAGTTGTAGACACTCCACCGTCAGAAAAAGGCAACACTTCTCAAGGCGGTACAAAACCTGCTAAACTCGAAACAGGCGCAGTTGTTAACGTTCCTTTCTTTATTGCTAACGGTGACAAAATCAGAGTCGATACAAGAACAAACGAATACCTCGACAGAGTATAGAAAATCTATACCGGTAATATTTAAGCATATATTTGCCGAACACCGGTATTCGATTAAAAGCTAAAACTTAGTAAAAGGATGTTACTATGAATTTTGAATTAGATTATATTGAAAAACTGGTCAAAATGGTATCTGACAGCGATTTAACAGAATTGACGCTTGAAGATAACGAACAGGCTATTGTTATAAGAAAAGAAAAAGAGATAGTACAAGCACAGGTTGTACCACAGGCTGTGGCAGCCCCTGTTGTCCAGCAGCCAGCTGCTGCACTTGCTGCTGCCGAAGAAAAGAAAGACGATACCCCAAAAGGCAAACCTATTACTTCACCTATGGTTGGTACTTTCTACATGGCATCTTCTCCGGGAGCAAAACCGTTTGTTGAAGTAGGACAAACTGTTTCAACCGGTCAGGTAGTTTGTATTATCGAGGCTATGAAACTGATGAACGAAATTGAATCAGAAGTTTCAGGTAAAGTTACACAAATTTGCGTAAAAGACGGCGAAGCTGTTGAATACGGTCAAGTATTAATGTACGTTGAATAAAAATTTACATTGTAACTTTACAAAATAAAAAAAATTATGATAAATTCCCAAGTTTGAGATAAAATTATACTATCTATTAGACTTAGGGAATTTATTTTATTATGATAAAAAAAGTTTTAGTTGCTAACAGGGGCGAAATCGCCGTAAGAATAATTAGAGCCTGTAAAGAGCTCGGAATAAAAACCGTCGCAGTATATTCACAGGCTGACGCAGATTCTTTGCATGTTAGTCTTGCTGATGAAGCATACTGCATTGGCCCTGCACAGAGCGCAAAAAGCTATTTAAATATACCAGCTATAATATCCGTAGCTCTCACCAGCGGTGCTGATGCAATCCACCCCGGTTACGGATTTATGTCAGAACGTTCTGATTTTGTGGATATATGCTGTGACCACGGAATTAAATTTATTGGGCCTTCCGCTGAAGCTATGCGCAAAATGGGCGATAAAGCAACGGCAAGAAAAACAATGACAGCAAACGGTGTACCCGTTACCCCCGGAACCGATCTTGTTGAAGATATGGAAGCAGCTAAAGAGTTTGCAGCAAAGGCAAAATATCCGGTTATTGTTAAAGCAACTGCAGGCGGCGGCGGTAAAGGTATGAGAATAGCAAATTCTGCCGAAGAACTAGAAGAAGCAATCACTCTTTGCCAGACAGAAGCCCAGAACGCATTTGGAAATGCCGGTGTATACCTTGAAAAATACATTATAAACCCCCGTCATATAGAGGTACAAATCATTGCCGACAGCTTTGGAAATGTTGTGCATCTCGGTGAACGTGACTGCTCCGTGCAAAGACGCCACCAGAAACTGCTTGAAGAAGCGCCTTCACCTGCTATTGACGAAAAGACAAGAAAAGCAATGGGCGCTGCGGCTATCACTGCAGCAAAATCAATAGGCTACGAAGGTGCAGGAACAATAGAGTTTCTACTCGACCATGACGGCAGCTGGTATTTTATGGAAATGAACACTCGTATTCAGGTTGAACACTGTGTATCTGAAATGATTTCCAGCGTTGACCTTGTAAAAGAGCAGATAAGAGTTGCTTCAGGCGAAAAACTCTCATTTACTCAAGACGACATAGAGCTCAGAGGCCACGCTATTGAATGCCGTATCAACGCAGAAGATGCGGACAAAAACTTTATGCCCTGCCCCGGAGAAATCAAAGGCTACATTGCTCCGGGCGGTTTTGGCGTAAGGGTAGATTCCCATTCATACACAGGCTACAAAATCCCGCCTTATTACGATTCAATGATAGGAAAACTCATTTGCTGGGGAAGGGATAGAGAAGACGCAAGAAAAAGAATGCTCCGTGCTCTTGACGAATACGTTATTACAGGCATAAAAACAACGATTCCGTATCATAAAAAAATTCTAACAAATGACATATTCATTTCTGGCAACTTCAACACAGGCTTTATAGCAGAGCACATGACACCTAAAAAAGAAGAAGAAATAGAAGAAGAAGCAAAAGTCTAAATCTGTAGAAAAACTGTAGAGTAGTAAATTCTCCAGATTGCACAGGATGTCAATTTATCAAGCCAATATTTTGGGGAATTAGTGGTTTTGAATTTTTTCAAAAATTCTTTGATACCACGGTTTGTGCTCCTCTGTATTATTAAGCTTTTTATCCATAAAAGTTATGTAATCAGGATAATCGCCGCGGAATTTATTTATCCTGTCAATAACCGCTTTTTCTGCAGGATTTTTATAATTCATTACTCTATATCCATTTTTAAGCTGAAACGGTACAGCAAGATTATCAGAGGCTAAAAATACATCTGTATAAACATCCTTAGAACAATTTATTGCCTTTTCCATTAATATTCTGGCTACATGATTATGCCTGTATTTCTTTTTCACAGCAACAGAATCAACATAGCAGGTTTTATTATCGCTTAAACCGGAACACTCGTCCTTAAAAGTTTGCGTAATGACAGCTCCACACAGGTCACCGGTAGCATTTCTTGCCTCAAGAACAGTTAAATTGCCATCATCTTCATAAAACATTTTTCTATAGTACTTTGTTGTTCTATCAAGCATATCCAGATACTGTTCAAAGTTTTCAGGATTTTTATATTTCGTAAGTGACGGATCATTGGTGTTGTAGATAAAATTGTCCGTAAAAAACTTCGACAGTTCATACATTTTAAAATCATAGCGTGCATCTTTTAACGTAAATTCTTTTACGTATAATGTGCCTTTAGCCGTTTTTATACGGAATTTTGGCACCGGATTATTTTGTGAGCCGAAAGTCACAGCATAATTTTTAGATTGTATTCCAGAAACAACCATAGCTTTCTCTCCTGTTATGGTATTAGAAAACATCTAAAAATATTTTTTTGTTACTTTTGTCGCAATATATTAAATTATATTAAATTAAAACTGTTTTAAAAATCTAACATCATTATTGAAAAACAGCCTGATATCATCTATACCCCATTTTAACATAGCGAGTCTTTCAACCCCCATACCGAACGCAAAACCGGAGTATACCTCGGGGTCAACACCTACGTTTCTCAATACATTGGGATCAACCATACCGCTGCCGAGGATTTCAAGCCAGCCTGTTCCGGAACATACACGGCAGCCTTTGCCCTGACACATGATGCATTGAACATCGACTTCTGCAGAAGGTTCTGTAAACGGGAAGAAGCTGCTTCTGAATCTGGTCGGTCTAGCAGAGCCAAAATATAATCTTAAAAACTCATTCATTACACCTTTTAAATCAGCAAAAGTAATATCCTTGTCCACAAGCAGACCTTCTATCTGGTGAAAGAGGTTATTTTTTCTGGCGCTAACCGATTCTTTTCTATAAACACGCCCCGGAGAAATTACTCTGATAGGCGGTTTGCTAGTAAGCATTTCATGAATTTGAGCACCGGAGGTCTGGCTTCTTAAAACAACATTTTTGGCAACCTGTGTATAGAAAGTATCCTGCATATCCCTTGCAGGGTGATCTTTTGGGGTATTCAACATATCAAAATTGAAATATTCTGTTTCAACTTCAGGTGAATTTTCGTTGTGAACAAGAGAAAAACCCATTCCTTGAAAAATTTCTACTATTTCATCCACAGTTTGTGTCAGAGGGTGAACTTTGCCAAACGGTGTATATGACCCCGGTAGAGTAATATCAATACTTTCTTTTTCAAGTTTTTCGTTCAGTTCTTTACGGTAAAAAATTTGAAACTTTTCGTTTAATTTTTCTTCAATATCTTTAGTAATCTGATTAGACATAGACCCGACAATTCTTTTGTCCTCATTAGACAGGTCTTTCAGATTTTTTTTGATATTATTAAGTTCACTTTTTCTGCTTAAGTATGTATTTTTAACTTCTTCTATATCAGCTGTTGATTGAACTTTTTCAATGGCTTCCAGCGCACTTTTATGAATTTTTTCTAAAGTTTCTTTCATTTTCACCCTCACAAATAGTAATTTATAAAAATATTATATTATAAATAAGCTAATTAATAGCAATTATATATTCAAAAGGATAATTTTTTAATCAATAAAAAGCCTGCTCAAAAAATACTCGAGCAGGCCTCTTATAGTTTTATCTTTATAGTTTGTTCGAGAAAAATTCGTGATAAGGCTCTGCCGAACAAAAGCAGCCAGTGGCTGGTTTTGTGAGAGGTAAGCGACGTGAACGAATTTTTTGAGTGACACATTGAAAAGGTGAGCAGGTGCTGGCTGCGGTCAGCCGGCAGCAACTGCGACACTAGATTAGTTTTATATCCGAATATTTTTATTGAACTTT
>CALVAT010000105.1 GCA_944325565.1 Candidatus Gastranaerophilales bacterium | reverse complement strand
AAATGGGGCATGGGCGGTAGAGGTATGTCCGGATATGTCCGTGTAGAATGGAACTAATTGAAAGGTATTTTTATAAATGCAAAAAAAAGAAGCATTCACAATCTTTGAAACTCTTATAGTCGTATGTATATTGGCGGTTCTGGTGATATTATCTTTTAAGATATTCAGAATGGCAGATGAGAAGGCATATTCAAAACTATATGCCAAAGCATTCAACACACTGAACGTGGCAACATACAACATACAAAAGGATGTAGACGACTATAACGCTGAGAAGGATTTAGAGGCTCAGGAGGCCGGCAGATCCGGAGCAGATGACAGTGAAAAGAAGAGATTTCCGGATGTTGAATGTTCTGGCACTTGTGAAAATACACAGGTAACAGAAGCTCAGTTATGCGCGGCATTAACAGGAGATGAAAAGGGATACATAAACGTTGTTGGTACCCCGTCTTGTGCTGTTTATGATATGAGTACATTCATGTCAGATGATGCTGAATTGCCGGATCCGTCTTTTAAAACAACGGACGGAATGAATTATTATTTTGTAAATTCACCTGATAATAAATATTTTGTATTATTTGTAGACATAAGCGGAGATAGAGCCCCGAATATAGGCAAATACAATAAAGGAAAGAAGCGTCCTGATATTGTGCCTTTCACCATCTACAAAGATACAGGAGTAGTAACCCCGCAGGGATATCCGATATATGATGCGTCATATATGACAGCAAGAGTAATATCGGCAGATCCGGAGTTGGATAAAGATTATTCAATCCCGATGACATTTTATGAAGCACAGCAGATAGCATTTCAGGGAAAATCTTGGGATTTGGATTCTATGAGTTACAGTATGGAAAGCAGCTTTACTGAATCATTACCTGAAGGCTTTGAGAAACCATCACCGGATGGAACAATCACAAGCAAATTAAAATGTAATGAAAACATGTCAATATACGATACCAAACGAGATTTTCCTCCTTGTACTGTTGAGGTTAGTACATTTATAAGAAAGTAAGGATTTTTCGTTTCACTCAGAATGACACAAAAAAAGGCTTAGTACCGGCTGTGAGGCCATATGAATGTATAATGTCAGGGGCTGAATACACCACTGAACTAAATATAGGCTCATATAATAATATTCTATATATTATTTAATGTGTCTTTTAAGGTCGCTTCTTATATCAGACAACGGGCCGCTGTTGGGATTTCTATAATTTTGGTAATACTTTTTGGCATAAGTAAAAGGGAATTTAGGTATCCAGCCGAGTTTTACAAAAATAGATATTCCTTCTGCACCCTGTGAAAACATAAGTTCATCAATTGTTTGTTCATAGGCCGGCGATATAGAAGACAAAATTTTCAATATATAATCAGTTAAAGTAAGTGCCGAATAGCCGGAGATAGCTCCTGTATTAGTTACCAGATAGGTGATTGTAATATCTTTATTATCGATTGTCGCTCTTTCTGTATCTTCAGGCAGAGTTATGTCATTTTCGTCGGCTCTGGCCAGTTCAAACCAGTCCCCCTGATAGCGGATTCTCATAGAGTGCGGATCCGGCATATATATGTCATCATAATTATTCGGAAGGAGTTTTTTTCCTGTTATATCATAAACCCCGTATTTATAATTTTTACAGGTTAAAAACATTTGTCCGAACAGAGGTTCGATTGATGAAAATTCAGGTTGTATTATAGCTTTTCCGGTTTCATCATATAAGCCATAGTCATTGTCATTGCCGAATTTTACATATTTCAGCATCATTCTTTCTACGTGTCTGTATTTCGGCTTAACAAGAAAATTTCCGGCGTTGTCCATCAGGCCGTAGCGGTTGCCTTTGAGGGTAATCCAGGAAGTTTCGCCTACACGTACAAGTTTTTTATATTCAGCCGGAACTAAAACATTGCCTTTTTTATCCTTGATACCGAATTTGTTATCTTCGCTGAAAACTTCGACATCAGAGTTTTTTACCGGTGACACGGTTATATTTTCCGCCAGTACTGTACCGGTGTTTGATAACAACAAAATTAAGCCTAATACTATGACAATCTTTTTCATGGTTATATAATATCACAAATTTAGTTGTGATATAATCTTTTTAAGAGGCAGGTTATTTATTAAATATAGTTTGGATTTGTTATTATGAAAAATATTTTAAAATTATCAAAACTCTATGCAGCAATTATAGTTCTTGCGGGTATACTTATCAGTATCCCGTTTGTTTTGTATTTAAAGGTTTTGCCGGCTGTTGTATCGAGCCAGAAACTCGTTAATTATGCAGAAAAGACAATCGGCAATATTTTAAAGGTAGATATAGATATTAAAAATCCTGTGTTAGAAACCGGATTGAATTCAAATATAGGATTTAAAGTTGATAGCTTTAAGATTTCAAAGGACAATAAAGACTATTTTGTTTTGACTAAATTTAATTCTTCTATATCATATTCTCAGGTTTTGAAGAAAACAATTGTATTAAACAGACTGGGTGCTGATTATATTTATGTTGATGTAAATAAGCTTTTATCACTCGTACCGGCTCAGCAAACGGAACAAAAAGAGCAGCCTAAGTTTGATTGGACAATTGATTGGTTTAATTCGTTATTCTATGTAAAGCAGTGTATTGTTTTATATAATCTCGATAAAACAACTTCGGTTAAGGTTGATGCACGCAAATTATTGATTACGGATTACAGAGAACCGAAAATTGTGCATTTTAATGTTGCAGCGATTATCAAAAAAAATGATCACGAAATGAAATTCTTCATCTCCGACAGAAACAGCGTGTTTATCAAAGATAAACAACTTTCTATGGAAAAAGGTATTTTATTTGTTAATAACTCCAAAATGTATATCAATGCACACGCAAAAAGAGGGGATTTTGATTTTAAAGTCTATGCTGACGATTTTGATTTGAAAAATGTAATCGAACTTTTGCGATCGAATCTAGTTATGCCTAATGGCGATGAAATGCTTGCTTTTTATAAAGATATTGCAGGAAGCTTCGATTTTATAATAGAGCTAACTAAAAAAGAGGGCTTAAAAGGAATTATAAAAATCAACGATGCACGTTTGAAGGTTATTCCTGTTAATAACTTGCCTGTTATTGCAAAAGAGGGTGTTGTTACTTTTAATAACAGGACTGTATTCTTAAAGAATTTCAAAGGCTATTACGGAAAAAATCAGAAAAATGCCATTGAAATGTTCGGTACAATTGATGATTATATGAAATCTGTTGATACTAAAATTGAGGTTACAGGTGTTGCCACTAATGAGTTTGCAACGGATTATCTCTCAAAACTCGCAGGATGCAAGCTTACTCTAACCGGCGGAGATTCTAAGACAAAGCTTTATGTTACTTCAAAATATAATAAAATAGACATAACCTGGCTGTTTAAACTTGCTAAAGGCAAGGATATTTTGATAGAAGGTGCATCTTTAAGCCCTGTTAACTGGGATAGAGCTTTGAAAGCAGATTTTCATTTTGAGGACAATATATTCCAGATTAAGACAATAAATTATTATATTGCAAAAGAGCTCAATAAAGACTCTAAGGGGGTTGAGCCTATATTAACACTGAACGGAAATGTTGACTGTTCAAAACCAGTACCTGTTGTGATGGATTTGGGCTTTAATATTCCAAAACCATTGCCGAGTGAGTTTTTAAATGTTTTGATTGGGCAAAAACTCTTTAAAAAAGGTACTATTTCTGGAAATATGCACTACGTTGTCAACAACAATGTACCGCAAATTGATGGTAATATGGAGATGAAAGGGGTTCGAATTCCTTCACAGCGTTTGGGTATTGATGCAGCAAGTTTCTCTACGGACAAAAATCTTATACACATAACGGCTAACGGCAGGTTTAAACGTTCTAAATACAGCTTCACCGGTAAATTTAAAAATTCACTGCTTTTGCCTGTTGTAATTAAGGATATTAATTTAACGGTTGATAATATTGACGTTGAGAAGATAATTTTGTCAATGAATCAGCAGAATACTGATGAGGTATCACCTGTTTCGCAAAAAGATGTACAAAGCTCTTTAGTCACAGCGCAGGCGGCTCAGGTTAGCGACAATGCTGTTGAGGACGAATCCACTTATGACTCTTATACATTTGATACCGGTTTGATTATTGTTGAAAGATGTATCTTGCACCTTGTAGAAGGTAAATATAAAGAAATTAAGATGGGAAATTTATGGGCAAACCTTACGCTTGATAAAAACGGTGTTTTGCAGATAAAATCGAACAAATTTGATTTTGCAGAAGGAATATCTACACTCAAGGTGGTTTGTGATTTGAAAAAACATGATTACTATTTAAGGCTGGGTGTGAAAGATATAAATTCTGATCTTATTGCTACTACATTGCTTGCTTTGAAACGTGAAATCACGGGTAAGGCAATGGGGTTGATTGAAATTAATACGGATGACTCGCTTCAATTAAACGGTAGAATTCAATTCGAGGTTAATAATGGAACAATTGCCAAAGTGGGGCTGGTTGAATATGCGCTTAAGTTCGCAGCATTGTTCAGAAATCCGATGGCTATGATTAGCCCCTCTACTATCTTTGATTTAGTTAACGTTCCTGAGGGTGATTTTGACAAAATCAAAGGTGATATTATTATGAAAGATAATGTTATTGAAAAGATGATGATAAAATCCTCGGCTGATCAGTTGAGTTCATTTATTATTGGGCGGTATGATCTTGTTTCGAGAGATGCATCTTTGAGAATATACACAAAATTCAGCAACAAGAACAAAGGTTTTGCCGGATTTTTAAGAAACTTCTCTTTAAACAGTCTTGCTAACAGGGTTTCGTTAGGCGGAAGCAATGACAGTCTATATTATTCGGCAGAATTGGAACAGTTACCGCCTATTGATGCTGATGAAAAAGATTGTCAGGTATTTTTAACAAAAGTAGATGGGGATGTTGAGCGTTTTAACTTCCTGTCTTCTTTGAAAAAGATAAAATAGAATATAGTTATTCTTATGTATTGCTGCATGTATTGTTTTTTATACATGCAGCAATATTACTTTTTGTAAAAATAATTCTTTAGAGCTATAAACTTTTTTAAAAAAATGCCGAGAGTTAGTATACAGGGAAAAATCGTGTAGTCTAACAAAAGGAGAAAAATTATGAGTTTATCAGTAAATGGAGTATCTACTCACAGAATTTCCGAAATTGACAAGAAATTTCAATATCAGCAGCTTGGGATTCCTGATGATGTAATTTCCGAAGGAACTTCTGCTATTGAAGATTATGCATACGAAAACGGTATTACATTGCCGGATTTTGAGGCTCAGGATGAAGAAGCTCTGTTTGAACCTGCAGAGGAAGAGACTTCTCAGGCCGCAGCCGGTCAAAATGCGGGTGTTGCGGATTCTGATGATAATAAAAAGCTGCGTTATCAGGCATAATCAAGAACATAACAAAAAAGCGGAAACTTTGAGTTTCCGTTTTTTTATTTTTAATATGATAAAAGTTAAAGTAAAAGGCTATTCACAGGGACGAATAGCCTTTTTAAAGAGAATTTTACAACTGAACTGATGTGATAGTTAG
>CALVAT010000104.1 GCA_944325565.1 Candidatus Gastranaerophilales bacterium | reverse complement strand
ATAGCTGCTGCATTGGATATTACCGTTTCTGAACTTACAAATTTTGAGGAGTAAAACAGCTAAAAATTTCTTTACAAACCCGTATTTTTACGCAATTTTCACCATTGCTGTGCTTTGTAAAAATAATAAATACCTGTAAGGAAGTGTAAAATGCAAATTAATCCCCTCTTAAATTTGAATCTTTACAACACACAAACAAAACAAGAAATCACAGATACCATACAACCGGCCATCGCACAGCCGCAAACCACAAAAATCGGACTTCATTCAAAATTCAATGACCATTTACTCTCGTTTAAATCACGTGTAGACAAAGGGCTGGATAGATTCTATGAAGCCAATAAAAACAGAATGCCATTTACAGTTAAACGATATGTGGATTCTCTAGAAGATAAATCACGCCTAACACCCTTAAAGGCCCAGCAAAGAGCATTTTATAAATTGAAAGACGCACAGTCAGTCGAAGACATAAAAAAAGATTTTCCGGATGAAGAACTTTTTTCAGATTTGAAAAATCCAGAGGATTCTGCTGCCAAAAGAGGAATTTTAAACTCTGTAAAAGAAAATCAGGAGTTAATAGAACTCTATGACAAAGGAGTGTTAAAAGACAAAAAAAACTTAACAGTTTATCTTGTCCAAAAAGTTTTCCTCGAAGCCAAAACAATAGATGAAATCAATAAAGATCTTGAAAACGACCTTGATGAAGATTTTAAATCAGACTTTAAATTCAAAAATAAAGACTCCAAATATGTCTACGGGTCAACACTAAAATCACTGGGCATCAAGCCGCCCTCTTTTGAATACCAACAGTCATTAAGATATACGAGAAAAGGCTATTCTGATGAAATTGGCGAAAAAATTTCTCAAGGACAGCGCGCATTCTGGGATTCTCTATCAGAAGAAGACAGAACCGCACGTGCAAAAAAATCTGTTCAACAGTTTGAAATCTGGTGGAATTCTTTTTCTACAAACCAAAAGCTGGATATGATAGCAGCTCAAATGAGCACTCTTGATATGCTTAAAGATTTTAAAAAATCACAAAAAGCAGAGAAAAACACCTCAAAAACACCGGAATCTAAAGAAGACACCGTTGTAGAACGAAAACACGTAAAAACAGGGAGCTCAAAACTCAGCAAGGATGAACTTTTTATTAAATGGGCCACAAACAATTTAAAAATCTTTGAAGCCAATCTCTCCGAGGCAGAAAAAGATACATTACACTTAAAAAGGCTGCAAAGGCTGGTTGCACGCTGGGCTCAGATGACACCAGCAGAAAAGACCGATTACATATCAAAATTGAAATCCGGCACCGAACCATTGAGATATGCAATGATTGACGCCTGGAATCACAGCACAGATTTAATAAAAGATTTATCTATACATTTAAAAGAAAATCAGATTTTTAAACCTGCAGATTTATTGTATTCAACACAGGAATTCAGCGAGCACCAGTCACGTGTCATGAACGCTTTTTGGGACAAACATCCGGATTATGCAATAATTCTTGGCAACAAAATAAGAGAATCACATCTTAAAATCCGTGCAGCAATTCAGAGAGGTACTTTTGAAGAATTGAAAAAGCAAATTATGCGCGATAAAAATCAACGTGTAAAAGAACTTGAAAAATTTAAAAATCAAAATATAAAACCTCTGCAAATACCGGATAACAACACAACACTTCAATATGTAAATGATTTTAAACAGGCGTATTTAAAGGCAATGGCACCGAGGCTGCATTTTATTCCCGATTCATATATGAAAGAATATTTTGAATCAATCAAGGATTTGCCAAAAGAATATGTAATATCCTGGACTAAAAATTTAAAGGGCGAAATGCTCACAAATCAGGATGAAGAAAACCTGATAAAACTCATGCAATCAGATTGTGAACTGACAGCTTTTGAAGCAAACAGAGCATTGGAAGCAGCTTTAAGCTCGGTATTATACCAGTATACTGCCAATCCCGAAGTATTTCGTCTTTCCTTTTCAGATGTAAAAACAGCAATTTATAAACTTGAAATCGGAGAAAATCCTGTAACTTTCTTCTCTACACGGTTAAAAGAAAACTTTATTCTGCCCGTAAAAGAAAAGCCTCATTTGAATAAGAAAAAAATTGAAGATACATACAATTCACTGCGCCAGCCTATAAGCAATGAAGATGTTAATGATATTCTTCATAATTATTTTTATATTGATGAAAAAATGCCTAAAACACCCGAAATTTTAGAACAATTCAACAAACAAAATGAACTGCTTAAAGACTATATAAAGAAACATAACCGTTCGATTTTGATGATATTTTCTGATAAAAGTGTTCTTCCGCCGCAGGTAAAAGACAGATTTTATCAAAAATTTATTGCTAATATGCAAAAGGATATGCTCGACGGGCCAATAAAACCCTTAATAACATCTCTTGAAGATTTCAAATATGAAGAAAAGATTAAAAAAGCCTGTTATCTTTTCGGACGGAAGTTCGATTTTGTCCCGTCATCTTATATGAAAAAATATTCAAATGAACTATCTAAACAGCTTAGATTAAATAAACAGGAAATGCCTGTAGAGATTTTTAGCGATGTTGTTTGTGCAAAACGGAAAACTCCGAAAGACCACGGCAAAGTTATGATGCTAAGCAAATATAATATGACTATGGAAAACAAACTGTATTCGCTTGCGATTGAGCAGGCCCTCGCAGATATACTCTATGAAGCAACAGAAAATAAAGATGTTTACAAACTCGGGTTCGAAACTCTGGCTGACACTTTAGAAACATTATTGCTTGTTAAAAAATTTCCAGCCCAAGAAGCTTTATACAGAGAAACGCCTGACCACGTATCTGTTGATTTAAGAGCATTAAGAAGACCCAACACCGGAAAAATCAACAGACTCTATAATGAATATCTCGGAGAAATAATAGATTGGACAAAAGAAATAAGCCAGAAAGGAACAGAGCCGGATTTAGAGGATCTTTTATATATTCTGAATCCTGATGAAAATAATCCTGAGAAAGATATTGCTACTGCACAAAGGATGGCAATGTATGGTCTTGCTCCGGAAAAAATAACTATATATCCGAACAATAACATACTGACAGATGATTAACATAGCCCTCGGGAATCATTCCATACACCATATAAAAGTGGTATTATTGCGAATAAGATATGTTTAAGTTTGCAAAATACTTTTTTATAGTTTTTTTAATCACAGCTATACTCCCGCTTGTGATAATGTTTTTGTGGAATAATTCACAAATGAAAAAAGTTCAGTCAATAATGTCAAAAAACGGTATGACTAACGGGCTGGCTAAACTCGAACAAAATTTAAATAACAATCTTATTTTGCAGGAAGGCGAAATTCAAAAAAAATTATATTTTACACCCAAAATAAAACAAAATATTGATATAATTAAGTCCATTTTGGATAAATATAGTGTAGAAACTGTCAATATTGATATCTTACAACCTGTATCCACATATGAAAAATATCACGACACGCTCAATATATGCACTCTTTTGCCACTTGAATACAATAACAAGAGTCTTAAAATTTGCAAACCCGTTGATTTGCAAGAAATTAGACCTGCCGGTCCATATAATATTGAAATAAGATTTGACAAAAATAAAAAGGCGACTTCCGCTCAAAATATTGCCATTGATCCGATGTCAACACAAATTTATGACAAAACAGCCGCTATATTTGAACAAATTTTTAATCTTAAAACCAAACCTCAAAATAGTATTTTCGAAATCAAAAATAGAGATAATAAAATAGCCGGCTATATTTATATTTCTATAGTTTCACGCCCAAGCAGGCTGCAAATTGATAATATTATAACAGGATTGTTTATTATGCTAGTAGGTTTTGTTTCAAGCTTTATTATCGGTATGATAATAAACAGAGTCTTTGTTTTACCGGTAATGGCGCTTTCTAATGCAACAAATGAAATTAAAAAGGGCAACTTTGATTTCAGGCTACAAACAAAAAATAATCTTGAGCTTATACAAAACATTTACAATAGTTTTAATGATATGGCAAAGAATCTTGAAGTTAAAGAAAAGCTAAGACAAAGTTTTATCTCTAATTTAACTCATGATTTACGCACACCTCTGGTTTCTCAGGCCCAATCTCTGGAATTAATTTCCCAAAAATTTAAAGAAATAGGACTGCAAAATGAATATGAGCTTGCAAAAAGCCTTGCACAAAATAATGAACATCTGCTCAAAATGGTAAATCTAATTCTAGAATCCTACAGTTTTGATTCTCAAAAACTCAAATTAAATATAGAAAAAGTTGACCTTTATGAACTGGTAGAAGGTTGTGAAGAAAAATTAAAACCGCTTATTAATGACAAAAAGATACAATTCGTGAATAATATTTATAAAGGCGGAACAACAATAGATGGTGACAAATTCCATCTTACACGCGTTTTTATGAATATTCTCTCTAATGCAATAGACAACACATCAGAAAATGACTATATAAAAATTAATGCCCACTTTGATGACAAAAATGTTGTAATAACCATAGAAGACAACGGAAACGGCATATCACCCGAGGATTTAAAATTCATATTCGACAGATATTATTCCGGAAAAAGCCTTGAGCGTAAACTGGGTTCGGGATTCGGGCTTAGTGTATGCCAGAAGCTAATTGACATGCATCACGGCACAATAACAGCAGAAAGTGAAATAAATAAGTTTACCAGATTTACAATAACACTTCCCCAAAATCAAAATAAAGAGGAAAAATAATGGAAATTTTAATAGTTGAAGATTATCTACACACAAGAAAAACCACAGCCTACGGTTTAAAAATAAAAATACCGGATATAATCATATCAGAAGCCGACAACGGACAGGCTGCAATTAACTATGTAAAAGCAGGCCACAAACCTGATTTAATTCTTATGGACATTTCCATGCCGGTTATGAACGGTATAGATGCGGCTTTGCATATTAAAAACCTGCTGCCAGATACAAAAATAATAATGCTGACCTCTTTCAGCGAAAAGAAACTTGTTCTTTCTGCTTTCAAATCCGGCGCGAATGCATACTGCTTAAAAAATATAAAACTTGATGAACTTGTTAATGTAATTCACACAGTTCTAAACGGCGCAATATGGATAGACCCGTCTATTGCACAGTTTATACTGGAAATAATGCAGTCAAATATAGAGTTGATACCCAGACTCAAGAACAATCAACTTACGACTTTGACCTGACAGCAAGGGAAAAAGATATACTAAAACTCGTTGCGGCCGGAAAATCTAATAAAGAAATCGCGGATGAGTTGATTTTATCCATACATACTGTCAAAAATCACCTGAAAAATATACTGCAAAAGCTCTGTGTTGAGGACAGAACGCAGGCCGCCATTCTTGCAATAAAAGAAAAACTTGTGTAATTACAATCCGTTTAACAAAATAGCCCCGCGGGGTCATTGCCGATTACATAAATGAAATTATAATAGAATATGTAAAGAGAAATCCCTGACACGATATCAGAACAGCTCACACTAACTATCACATCAGTTCAGTTGTAAAATTCTCTTTAAAAAGGCTATTCGTCCCTGTGAATAGCCTTTTACTTTAA
>CALVAT010000103.1 GCA_944325565.1 Candidatus Gastranaerophilales bacterium | reverse complement strand
GTCGCTTACCTCTCACAAAACCAGCCACTGGCTGCTTTTGTTCGGCAGAGCCTTATCACGAATTTTTCTCGAACATACTTTCTAAAATTGTTCTTGCTCTAGCGGTGTAGCTGTGGCGTTTATAGACGTCCGCATACCCTATTGTGGCTATTTTTTGAGCAATATTAACATTTTTGAGATAAAAATCTGTCTTGTCCAGAAGGTCATATACATCTTTGTAGGTTTCAAGTTCTTTTGAAACAATAAAGTTACGCTCAATATCGGCCATATCATCCGTAAGCAAAAATCCGCGCGAAGCCAGAACCTCAAAAACTCTGTAGTTTAATCCGGACTCGCCCTGAAGCGTTATGTTTATATTAACAAAGCTGTTTGCATAAACACGAGCCAGCTCCTTTTCTGTTGTCAAAAATCCACGGTATGCGCTTTTGTAAATATCGAGCTCTTTTTCTGAAAGAAACTGCTTTTCTTTCATGTCATCAAGACTCTGCAAAAAATGTTTTTCATAAGAAAATATATTTAATTTTTTACCGAATTTTTTAATCAATGCCGCAAGAATCTTCTGCCGCTTTTCTCCGAGAGGCCTGCCCACAAAAGAAATCTCATACACAGGCTGGTTTTCTTCAAATTCATCAAGCCTGTATGCCTTTGCATTGACAGCAAGAGGCAGAAAAGAACAGTTCGGCAGCTCTTTTACAAAACCTCTATCCCACATAAAAGAATACAAATTCAGCTTTTTAAATTCTTCGTACAGCCATGGCTTGTTTACACAGGCGTATTTCCCCTGAGGCTCGTCAGCAAAATAATGTACAAGCTTGTATCTATCTTTGTTTTGGAGAATATGATTTTTTAGTTCTTCATTATCACAAAATAAAAAACCATAGTCATAACCGATTATAATATCAGGCTTAAAACGGCTGATGTCCTCAACAGAAAGTTCTCTTAAATCTTTTGCCATGACAAAACAGCCGTTTGATTTAAATCCCTGCTTAAATCCTCTCATTATAAGAGTTCCGGCAATACTGTTGGGCAATGTAATAAGGACTTTATTCATTGTTTGTTTTTTACTTCCTGTTCTTTGCCGCATTTAACTGGAAAAATCATGACTTTTTAATGAGGTCATCAAAATTTTCCTGAGCGTATTTGTATAAATCATTAAGTGCTGTTTCAACCTTCTGGCGGTACATTTCTGCCTCTTCTTTTGAACAATCGGCAGGAATATATATAGGGTCACCATAGATTGCAACTGTTTTTACCCCAAGAAACGGAAAACGAAACTCATCCCAGGTATTGAATTTTATAAGCCATTTTGACGGTGAATACCATGTCATAGGCACAATAGGCACCTGCGTAAGTTTTGCAATGTTTATAACACCGTCTTTTACCTGACCTTTCGGGCCTCTCGGGCCGTCAATGGTAATTGCAGCATTTTCACCCTGTTCCAGTTTCTCTATCATTGCCAGCGACGCTGAGGCTCCGGCTCTTTTATACGAACCGCGGACAACCTTTATTCCCATGTGCTCTGTAGCCGCAGCAATAATATCGCCGTCATTTGATTTGGAAATCATTACATTAAGTGAGCCTCTGTCTTCGTTTGCATATAGCGCGCACTGGTGTGCATGCCACAGGGCAAAAATTACAGGTCTGTCTTTTGGATAGTTAATATTTTTGCAGTTATAAAAAAGGCTCTCAAATGCATAGAACCACTTTACTATAAACGATAAAATACTAACCAGATATCTTTTGTCTATTTTTTTGAACATATGTAATATGTTATATTAAACAAAAAATTTTTGCATAATTATATATTTTGAATCCGTTTGTTTTTATAAAGATATGTAAATTTACTACGGAAGTAGTACGTTCATATAATGCCGTGTAAAAAAAAAGATGTTATAATGTACATGTAAGTTATATTCATAATCGTAAAAAGCAAAAACAGGGAGATTAAAAAACAAAGTATCAGCCGATTGAAAGGGCATAAAATTATATGAATAAAGTACAATTTCACAGTGACCTGGATAGGTTAATTGAAATTCTACCGCCAAAGATTACAAAATGTTTGAGCCATGAAGCATTGGATGACGTAATTGAACTGGTATTAGATTTAGGCAGGCAGCCCGAAATACGGCACGCTGACGGCACAATAGACTACCTCGGCGAGGACAATGTTATTGATGAGGACATCAAATATATAACCGACAGAGTACAGGAGTTTACAAAAGATAACCGTTCGGGAATCCCCGGCACGCTTCACAGGATTAGCGCAATAAGAAACAGACAGGGGAAAATTGTCGGTCTTACCTGCAGAATAGGGAGAGTTGTTACAGGTACAATCGCTTGCATAAAGGATTTTGTCGTACAAAATAAAAGTATTTTGTTCTTAGGACGTCCCGGGGTAGGCAAAACAACTAAGTTAAGAGAAATCTCCAGACTTGTTGCTGACGAACTGCATAAAAGAGTTGTTGTTGTGGACACATCGAATGAAATTGCCGGTGACGGTGATACACCGCATCCTGCAATCGGCCACGCAAGACGTATGCAGGTTACACAGCCCGAGTTTCAAAAAGATATCATGATAGAAGCTGTTGAAAACCACACGCCCGAGGTTATTGTTGTGGATGAAATAGGTACTGAAGCTGAGGCTCAGGCCGCCAGAACAATAGCAGAAAGAGGCGTAATGCTTATCGCTACAGCTCATGGCAATTCTTTGGAAAACTTAATTAAAAACCCTGTTTTATCAGACCTTGTCGGCGGAATACAGTCGGTTACTCTCGGGGATGATGAAGCCAAAAGAAGAGCTTCACAAAAAACTGTTCTTGAAAGAGAAAAACAGCCTACTTTTGATATTGTTATAGAAATTATTGACAGAAATACTCTTGCTGTATATCCTGATACGGCCGAAGCTGTGGATTGTATTTTAAGGGGTTGGCCAATTAAACCTATAATAAGAAAAGTCGACATGACACAAGCTCAAGAGCCGAATTTTGTAGAAAAAATAAATCAGCTTGATAACAAAATCACCTCGGCCAATAATGCGCTCAATTTCAGTTTTTCACGCGAAAAATATGTAAAAGAGGTAAAAGGTTATAAAAAAATATACATTTATGCCGTAAGCCGCTCTATTATGGATAAATCAATAGAACGTCTTAACCTTAATGCAGAACTTACAAAAAATATTGACGATGCGGATATAATTATTGCACACAAAAACTTTGCCAAAGGCGGAAACAAGATATTGAGCATTGCTAATGAATACAGGCTTCCTATTTACTATGTGCGCTCGAACTCTACCTCTCAGGTGCAAAAAGTATTAAAAGAGGCGCTCGGCTTAAAAGATGACAACAGGATTGTTTTCCATGATGAAACTGAAGAAGCTCTTGATGAAGCCAAAGAGGCTATTCAAAAGGTTATGGAAACCGGCGAATCTGTTGAACTTTCACCGCAAAGCCAGCATATAAGAAAACTCCAGCATGACCTTGTTGACCAGCATAATCTATCCTCTGTGAGTCTGGGCGAGGGTGAGGACAGACACCTTAAAATAATGGGTGAAAAAGAGCTTAAACAGGATATTGGCTAAGCTTTTGAGTTTGAACTAATGATTTCTGAAAAAAATCTTGCATAGATTTGTGTCCAGCATTACATCCACACCGATGGGAAATGTCTGCATATCTTTGCAATGTCCGAATTTTAGTCCGCCGATTAGAGGTATTTTCAGGTTTTGCGCAAGAAAGTTAAAGAAATCATTAAAGTAGCTTTCGTTATCTATGCCCGAAAAATCCCCCAGTACAATACCTGTTAAATTGTTTCTGAATTGAGGTATGTTCAAAAGCTGTGTAAACATTTTGTCTATCTTATAAACAGGCTCGTTTATGTCTTCGGTTACGAATATGAATTTTTCCTCCGGAATAAAATTTTGTCCGCACAGGGATTGGATAGTGGATAGATTTCCGCCCCATAGAATCCCCGAGGTAACACCTTCGTAATAAACAACCGGCTCATCTATTATTATTTCGTTTGAGTTTTTTGTTAAACTGTCAAAAAAAGATTTTTCACTGTATTTTGAAATCTCTGAGCCGAAATCCGAATAAGCCATCGGAGCGTTATATGTAACCAATCCTGTTTTTTTGTAAATCATCAGCATAAGAGCGGTTATATCAGAGTATCCGCAAAAAATTTTGGGGTTCTGCTTTATTGAAAGATAATCTATTTTGTCCAGAATCCTTATTGCTCCGTAACCGCCACGTGCTGCAATGATTGCGTCTATACTGTCGTCTTTGAAAAAATCATTCAGCGCTTTTGCGCGTGTATCGTCATCCCCGCAAAGATAGTTGATTCTATCCCTGTAATTTTTAGAGATGACAACTCCAAATCCCTGCTTTTCAAAATATTCTTTTGCTTTTTCTATGCGTTTGTAATCCTTTATATCTCCGGAAACACATAATATACCTATTGTATCGCCTTTTTTCAGGTTTTGCGGAAAAAGTCTTTTCATAATTTATTTTTTGCTCCGTTTCTCGTATAATTATATTACATATCAGACTTGGAGCAAAATTTTGACGCAAAGATACCTTCCTTTATACAGAAAATACCGTCCCCAAACTTTTAAGGACTTAATCGGACAGGAAAACATAGTCAAGGCACTGACCAACGCCATTAACCTGAATAAAATTTCGCATGCGTATTTGCTTTGCGGGCCGAGAGGAACAGGCAAAACCACTACCGCAAGAATTATTGCCAAATCACTGAACTGTGCAAAGGGGCCGACACTTGAACCCTGCGGAGAATGCCCGAGCTGTAAAGATATAGCAAATTCCACACCTATAGACGTTATTGAAATAGACGCTGCGTCTAACAGAAAAGTTGAAGATGCAAGAAATATCCTTGAAAAAATTCAGTTTGTTCCGGTTAACGGAAGATACAAAATCTATATCATAGACGAAGTTCACATGCTCACAACAGAAGCGTTTAATACACTGTTAAAAACGCTTGAAGAGCCGCCGGAAAACGTTATATTTATCCTTGCGACAACAGAGCCGCATAAGGTGCTTGATACGATTATTTCAAGATGCCAGCGTTTTGATTTTAGAAGAATTACAACAGAAGACATAGTTGCAAGGCTTAAATACATATCCCAGCAGGAAAATATAAATATTACAGACGAGGCTCTGTTTACTATCGCCAGAAGCTCTGCCGGCGGAATGAGAGATTCTCTGGCTCTGCTTGACCAGATAAGCGTGCTGGACGCTGATAAAGAGATTACCCCCGATGATGTTAACGAGATGCTCGGGCGCCTTTCTTTTGAAACACTGTTTGACTTGAGCAGCGCAATAACAAATGCTGACACACAAAAGGCGATTACACTTCTGGATTCTGTTTATAACAAGGGTAATGAACCCTTTCAGATTATTACAAATCTCATACAGTATTTCAGAAACCTTCTTGTTGTAAAAAATTGTGCGGATAGAAAAATTGCGGCCGAACTCACACAACTTGCCGAATCACATATTCTGCAGCAGAAAGAACAGTCGCAAAGCCTTGAACCTGAACAGATTTTATATATCATAGAAAGGCTATCCTTCTATTCAAAAGA
>CALVAT010000102.1 GCA_944325565.1 Candidatus Gastranaerophilales bacterium | reverse complement strand
TAGGACAGGTGCTGTTTTAGAAGAAGAAACAGAAGAAACTGTTGAGGAATAACATAAATATTTGTTGAAAATAAAAACCCCGTACGTAATATGTGCGGGGTTTTTGTATGTATTACAGGATGAAATATTACGCATCTGTAAGAATTATAAGAAAATTATTTGTATTGGAGTTTTGTTCGTGCTAAACTCACTTTTACGAGAAAAACCATAAGGAGCAATAAAAGTGAAAAAATACGAATTACTTTCAATTATTAAACCCAATATGGACGCTGAAGAAGCAGATAAAGTGACTGCAAAAATCGAAGAAATCGTTAAATCTCTCGGCGGAAGCGTTACTTCTACTGATAAAATGGGCAGAAAAAAACTTGCTCACGATATCCAGAACTTCAGAGACGGCCATTATGTAGCACAAAGACTTGAACTCGCACCTGATAAAGTTGCTGAATTCAAAAGACAATTGAGCCTTAACGATAACATTTTAAGAACAATGTTTATGGAAGTTTCAAAAGTTAGTGCTTAATCAGAAAATTTGTTCGAGAAAAATTCGTGATAAGGCTCTGCCAAACAAAAGCAGCCAGTGGCTGGTTTTGTGAGAGGTAAGCGACGTGAACGAATTTTTTGACAAAGCGAACAGTAGAGCGTAAGCGATACTTGTGAGCCTGTCACCGAAACTTAACGAAGTTAAGTGTAGGCGAGTGACACATTGAAAAGGTGAGCAGGTGCTGGCTGCGGTCAGCCGGCAGCAACTGCGACACTAGATTAGATAGGAGAAAACAATGAGCATAGCCAAAGCGGTTATATCAGGAACAGTTTACAGAGCACCGGAAAAACGGTTTACATCGAATAATGTGCCTATTTCCGCATTTGCTTTGAATATCTCCGAAACAGAGGAAACTCTGGTTAGAGTTCTTGCCAAAGGCAACCTGGCCCAGACGGTTGAAGAAACTGTAAATAAAGGGGACAGGGTTATTGTCGAAGGCAGACTTCAAAACAATACGGTGAAAAATGAAGACGGCTCGGAAAAGAAAATTGTTGAAATTGATGCTTATGCAATGGAAAAAATTTCAGGTTCTTCTTCGGCTCCGGCTCCGTCAGGCAAAGCTTCACCGGATTCTATTGTCCAGTTTGGACAGACCGATTTCTCAGACGACTTAATAGGCGAGGACGAAATACCGTTTTAACGCTAAGTTAGTCTGAGCAAGGACTCCACCAAAAGGTGCCGGTGGCACGTTTTGGGAGGAGGCAGGCGGAGTCAGATACGAAGTATCTGCGAGCCGTATAAAAATTACCTTGTTCTACTATTAGTTAGTCTGAGCGTAAAAGCCTAAGTTACACATTATTAAACAGAAAAGGAACAAACAATGGCAAGACCACAAATCGACAAAAACAAAAGAAAAAGCTGCAACTTCTGCGCTGATAAAGTAGAAGTTATTGACTACAAAGACGCACAAAAAATCAGAAGATATTTAACAGAAGCAGGAAAAATTCTTCCGAGAAGAATTACAGGAACTTGCGCTGAACACCAGAGAATGCTGGCTAGAGCAGTTAAAAAAGCAAGAGAAGCTGCTTTGATTAATTACGTTTATGACTAATAAACACTCTATATAAAAAAGTCCCTCTTTATTAAATCAAAGAGGGACTTTTTTATGCTAAATAATCATAACTCTGTGCGACAAGCGGGCTTGAAACATTCGGATGATTCAAATTAAACCCGTTGTTATTCTGATTTTGTCGATTTTGCTGACTTTGCATTCCAGTATTTTGAACCCCCTGTCCGGATTCCATTGCCGCAATTTTACTGTTATCCGTCACAAATGCATCCTTTTCAAGAGCCTTGCTTTTAAATGCATTGAACACTGATTGTGACATTAATCCTGAGGACAAAAACTCATTTGCACTTATAATTCCGTCTTTATTTTTGTCAGAATCGGAAAATTCTTTTTTATCAATTGAGTACTTTTTTATGTCATCTTCTGTCAGCACTATCGGCTGTATCTTTGATGTGATAAATCCCTGTACTATTCCCAAAGTCATACACATTCCTTTCCTTGTATTAATAAAGTGTTTTTTTACAAAGAAATTGCACTTTTTTTTAATATTTACAATATTTAATAGAAATATACAGTTTTTTTTACAGTAGCCGCCGGCTTTTTACTACCGGCGGCTGCTTATCTGTCAAAATGAAACTTTATTGTGTAATGAGTTCTCTTTAGGCGTTCAGACCAGCCTCATAAGCTTCTTTAAGAGAGGGCGAGTCTTTGATTTCTCCTTTGTGCCATACACCGGGGGCGTAGATGCATTTTTTCTCAACAGCTCCGTCAAGACAGTCCAAAAATCCTCTTATACCGTCAAAAGTTCTGTCCAGTGCCTGTTTGTTTTCATCAGCCGCAGTCGCAATGAGATAAAACTCTTTGTTTTTTATTTTTGTATATTTGGCACAGGTTCTGTCTATCAGGGTTTTTAGCTGTGCGTTCATAGTATAAAAGTATACGGGGGTCGCCATAACTATTACGTCTGCTGCAATCATCTTGTCAAGAATTTCTTCCATATCGTCTTTTTGTGAGCAGCCGTTGTAATCGTTATTTGTGCACAAACCGCAGCCAAGACATACGTTGATTTTTTTGTCTTTTAAAAATATTTTTTCAACATCGTGACCGGCTTCTTTTGCTCCTTTTAAAAACTCCTCGCATAAAGTGTCGGAGTTTCCGTTTTTTCTGGGGCTTGCCGATAGAATTAAGATTTTTTTTGTCATAATTTTGTCCCCTCTTTTTCACTTTCATAAAATATTTTGCTGATTATTAAAATATAGACCTTAGAGTACACTCTAAGTCAACCCCCTGACTATGTTTGTATTAAAATATATAAGAGAGGGGGCGGACTATGCAAATTTCACCCGTAAGTTCAACAAATCAACCGGCGAATACAAAAAAAAATATGGAAATACCCGCTTAGAGATACGGGCTATGCTTCTGCGGTGCTCGGTGTTGCGAGTGGAATTGCGGGCAGCCAAAAAAAGATAAAACTCCATAAATATCTCGTTCTTTGCTCCAAAGAATGGGTGGAACATAATGCATAAAATAGTATTTTTCATCTAACATTTTTTATAAAAAATCGATATGTAGTACTCATCGATTACCCTTTTGAAACCACCTAAACTTTCTGAGCCATTTTATCCGCTTTATCAATTTTATAAAGAATAATATCGATTTGTTCTTTTAGCCCTTCGAGCAGCGCTCTTAATTCAAATTTAAAACTGTAAGCACCTGGCCAGAAATATTTGTCCATAAAATTATACTCCTTCTTTTTAACAAAAAAGGTATCGGCATCTGCCCGTAAAAACTTTAGCAATAATTGATTTATGTTAAGAAAGATTAATAAAAACTCTATTTAATATTAATATCCTTTGAGCTAAAATATTTGTGTAAATTTTCGGGGTATTGCATTAACAGCCCCGCCAAACAAAAGAAAAGGAATGTATTATGTGGGATTATACAGATAAAGTAATGGATCACTATAAAAAC
Source organism: Candidatus Gastranaerophilales bacterium (assembly GCA_944325565.1). GTDB lineage: Bacteria > Cyanobacteriota > Vampirovibrionia > Gastranaerophilales > Gastranaerophilaceae > Limenecus. The sequence continues at coordinate 2,268 of CALVAT010000102.1, read as the reverse complement.
CCGAGAAATGTCGGAGAAATAGAAAACCCTTCAGCCATCGGCGAAGCAGGCTCACTTGTCTGCGGCGACGCGCTGAAATTATATTTAAAAGTAGATGACAAAGGCATTATTACAGACGCAAAATTCCAGACCTTCGGCTGCGGTTCTGCCGTCGCATCGTCAAGCGTTTTAACGGAAATGATTAAGGGTATGACGATTGATGAGGCATCTAAAATAACAAACCAGCAGATAGCCGATGCACTGGGCGGTCTGCCGCCTCAAAAAATGCACTGTTCGGTTATGGGGCATGAGGCGCTTGAATCCGCTATTGCAAACTACAAGGGTGAGGATGCGGCAATGCACTGTGATGAAAAAATCATCTGCAAATGCTATCACGTAACGGAAAATGTTATACGTGAAGCAATCGAACAGAACAACCTCACAGACCTTGAAGATGTAATGAATTACACAAAAGCAGGCGGTGCCTGCGGGCAATGCCATGTGGCAGTGCAAAAAATCATTGACGAATTTAAAAACAAAAAAGAAAAAGTCGACATAAAAAATATGTCCGTCACCCAGCTTGTTTTAAAAATCAACAACGTTATAGAAAAATATATCTCAAACGAATTGAGAAAAGACGGCGGAGATATTGAACTTATTGACGTAAAAGACAACAAGGTCTATGTTTCTCTCAAAGGAATGTGCAAATCCTGCAAGTTTTCGTCAAACACCTTAAAAAACTTTGTGGAAGCTTCGCTAAAAGAACACATTTCACCTGATATTGAAGTTGTGGAGGTTTAATCATGCCTGAAAATAATACACACAAAGTTGTCTATCTTGACAACAACGCAACCACCATGGTTGACCCTAAAGTATTCGAAGCAATGAAACCGTACTTTTGTGAACTATACGGAAACCCTTCCAGCATGCACACTTTCGGCGGTCAGGTGCACAAGGCTGTCGATAAAGCGCGCGAACAGGTAAAAGACTTTCTCGGAGCAGCAGACGCAAAAGAAATTATCTTTACGGCCTCCGGTTCTGAAGGCGATAACATGGCCATAAGAGGGGTTTTAGAAGCAAACAAGAGTAAAAAACACATCATAACAACAAAAATCGAACATCCGGCTGTATTAAACGTATACAAATATCTTGAAAAACAGGGATATGAAGTTACCTACCTTGATGTGGACTCTCAGGGCAATCTGGATTTGAACCAGCTGAGCAATTCGATAACCGATGATACAGCGCTTGTCAGCATTATGTATGCAAACAACGAAACAGGCGTAATTCTGCCCGTTGAAAGAGCGGCCAAAATAGTTAAACAAAAGAACCCTAAAATAAAATTCCATGTTGATGCTGTACAGGCTGCAGGAAAAATCCCGCTGGATGTTAAAAACAGTGACATAGATTTGCTGACCATAGCAGGGCATAAAATACACGCCCCTAAAGGTATAGGCGCATTGTACGTTAAAACTGGAACTTTGCTTCCGGCGTTCATCATAGGCGGACATCAAGAACGCGGAAAACGTGCCGGCACGGAGAATGTTCCGTATATTGTGGGGCTCGGTCTTGCCTGTGAAATAGCTAAAAACTCGCTCAACTATGAAATGACAGAGGTAAAACGTCTGAGAGATAAGCTTGAGCAGGGTATTTTAAAACGTATATACAATGCAAAAGTCAACGGCTCAACCTCTAACAGGGTGCCTAATACGACAAATATAGGATTCCAGTACATCGAAGGCGAGCTGATACTTTTACATTTGAGCGATTTAGGCATCTGTGCAAGCTCCGGAAGCGCCTGCACCTCGGGCAGCCTTGAGCCGAGCCATGTTCTAAAATCAATGGGCGTGCCGTTCGAATCACTGCACGGAAGTATACGTTTCAGCCTGAGCAGGTTCACGACAGAAGAAGAAATAGACTATGTTCTTGATGTTCTGCCGGATGTAATCAAAAAGCTCAATCATATTTCACCATACCAGAGAGAGTTAAAAGAGCTGGAACAAAGACACAAATAGTCGTTTTCTTTAAGAAAACCGAACACGGCCGCCGCCTGTGATTCTGCGAAATTCTTTCTAAGTTATCAAGAGATTTTAGTTCGCAGGTCGTAGGTGTTGTGCATACTTGTCTAACACTTGGCTAAACAATACTGCGTCATTTACGAATGTGAAAAATCTATGTTAAGGTCAGGTCAGTTTAGTTAGAGAGATTCTTCGGCTAAAGCCTCAGAATGACGAGCTATTATTAGATTCCTGTTAGACCTCGCTCGTACACTGCGTGTACTCGACTCCG
>CALVAT010000101.1 GCA_944325565.1 Candidatus Gastranaerophilales bacterium | reverse complement strand
AAAGCTAATGCAATAACAGCGGCTATAGAGAGTACTCTTTACGATATTTCAGAAAATCCGGAGGCTTTTTCAATACCTGCAGGGAAAATACCTGTATTTGTTAAATCAAAATATTTGGACAAAAAATTAGCTGAACAAAAACAACAAATACAGGAAAAATACAATCACAATCTGCAGTTTTTACCTCAGGAACAAATACAAAACTTTAAAGAAAAAGAGTTTTTGCCAAGACTTTTAAAACTCCAATTTGTAGATTTAATGTATGAAAAAATAGATAACTTGGAAAACTTTGAAAAAGTTTTAAAAGCGGTCGTAAATAATGCTGAACACTCATCTGAAGAACTTAATACTTATCTTGAAAATAAAAGCGCATTTATAAGGCTTTTTAACAATGATTCCTTGCCTGATGAAGCCAAAGACAGGCTTTTAGAAAAGATTATGGTCGATTTTATCAGGCTTAAAGCAAAAGAACAAAATTTAAAACTTATATAAAAACAAAATCCCTCTTTTTAAGAGGGATTTTATTACAGTTGTTAAATACTGCTTACTTGTTATACGGTGTCATTGATTCTTCGTAAATTTGCTTTACTCTTTCCTTAGTAGCAGCATTAGGCGCAATACCAAGCAATCCATCTAAAGATGGTGTTGTAAAGCATAGATTTACGAGTTTATCTACATCACCTTCACAAAAACCGTCATCTTTAAGTTTTTGTGTAACACCAACTTCAAACAGCCATTTTTCAACAAGTCCGGCAGCTTTTTCAGCTTCATCAGGAGTACCGTTTAACCCAGGTGCAATCGGCTCGAGGATATCAGCAAGAGTCGCAGCTCTATCCGGATAGATTGCTCTGATAACAGCAGGAAGCAGCATAGCCAATCCCAAGCCGTGCGATAATTCAGGTTTAACCGCGCTCAACGGGTGTTCCAGAGCATGTGTATAGTGTAACAATCCGTTATCAAATCCGACCCCGCCTAACAACGAAGCATAAAGCAGATAATATCTCGGCTCCGGATCTTCAAGATTTGCAATAGCTTTAGGCAAATATTTAGCAACAAGCCTGATTGTTTCTTTAGCAAGAGTTATTGCATAAGGAGAAGCAACAGTTGATGTTGCAGCTTCAACTACGTGATTAATTGCGTCAATTGAAGTATATAATGTCTGATTCTTTGACAATTTTGTCATTAACTGCGGGTCATCAATAGAATATGATGGATAAATACAGTCATACGCAATAGCCGGTTTAAAATCTTTTGAAAGAAGTGTGGCTACAGCAAATCTATTAACTTCTGTTCCTGTACCATGAGTCAGGTTAATTGCAACAATAGGAGCAGCTTTTTCCGGAGAAAATTTCAGTTCATATAATTCTTCTGCAGTTTTATCAGGATATTCAAGTAAAATAGCGACACTCTTACCGGTATCAATAGGAGAACCTCCACCTATAGCAATAACAGCCTTTGCTCCGAAAGCTTTAGCCTCTGATGTTGCTTCATTGATTGCGTCAGTTGTCGGGTTAGGAGTAACTTTAGCATAGTTGATATATCCGATACCGTTATTGTTGAGAGCCTTTTCAACGTAATCCCACGCTCCGGTTGATTTGTATGCGTTACGTCCGCTTACTACAACAACTTTATCTATACCTTTAGTTTTTAAATCTTTTGCAATATCTTCAATTTTTGTGATAGCACCAACACCAAAGTAAACATTAGTTTTTACTCTGATTTCTTTAATTTCGTTGATGTTTACATCCTTTTCCCACATAGTAAATTCCTTTCTTTTTCTATCCGATACTATAATACAACATTTTTAAGCGTTTGAGTTAAAAAAAATTCATTTTGTTGGTCAATACAAAGCATACAAAAAATTGTTACAACTAATACACAATAATAACCGTAAAATATATTGAATTTTTAATACAAATGTAACATTTAACTTCATATTTTGTAATATATTAGCAAAAAACACCATGCTTGATTGTTTAATGGATATTGAGAGAGTATTGTGTTAAGGATTATTTATAATGAAAGTTAGTTATATTAGCCGCAACTATTCCGCTAATGTAGGAATACAAAAAAGTCAGTATATGCAACAACCGTTTGTATATTCAAAAAGTCCCTCCTTTAGCAGAAAAAGAATAGATGACAGATACATAGCTGAAGAATTTTACAGAGATTTTTTAAAGCTTGTTGATAGCGAAATTGACATAAAAAATCCGAATGTTGCAAAAGATTTTGGTTTGGATTCAAAGTCATTCTTTGAAAGATTAAATGGAGAAAACGAAACAGTAATTTCTAATTTTTTACTCTCTCGAAACGGTACTGATCAATCACCGTTTAATATTGCTCTTGTAAATGAAAAATTAAATATTGCTAACAATCTGCTTGAACTTGTTGAAGATTGTGAAGATGAAGCTACAAAATTCAAATTTCTTGTGCCAGACAGAAACAGAATGAACGGGCCGTTAATTATGTCCGTTAATTATGACAAAACTCTTTTGACCACTAAAAAAATTCTCTCTATAGTAAAGTCTTTAAAACCGGAACAACAGGCTGATTTTTATTACATGAAACCTAAAAACTCTTTCGGAATTAACACAGATATTGTTGATGAACTAAGAGATACTGATTATACACAGATTGCACAGGAGCTGGAAGCACAAAGAGTCCAGTTTGAAATAGAAAACCCGATAATAGCAGAAAAATACAAACGAGCAGCCAAAAACACCAATAAAAATAATAAAAAACTCCAATTTCCAGAGGAAGAAACAAAAGAAGAAAAAAAATCCAATTTTAAAATTTATTCTCACGTAAAGACAAGATTTTCCGATGTTGGCGGTATGTTTAATGTTAAAAAGCAGATTCGCGAAGAATTATTGAACATATTAAGCAACCCGAAGGTAAAAAATGCAGATAAACCGGGCGGAATAATTTTATACGGCCCTCCCGGAACAGGAAAAACATTATTAGCTACAGCGATTGCCGGTGAAGCAGGAGTGCCTTTAATAAGCACAAATGGAAGCAGTTTTAATGAAATTTATGTCGGAGCAGGAGCAAAAAATGTACGTGAAATTTATGCTCAAGCACGTAAACTTGCACATGCCAGCGCAAATAAAACAGCAATAGTCTTTATTGATGAGGCTGATGCTGTTGCGGGCAGAAGAGGTGCGTCCTCTAACCGAGAAGGTGATGCAACATTAAATGCTCTTTTAGGCGAACTCGACGGGGTTCAATCTAAAGAAGAAAGTGATATTAAGGTTATCACAATTTTTGCAACAAACAGACGTGATCTATTCGACAATGCATTCCGTAAAGGACGTATTGATCTGGAATTCAAAATAGATGACCCTAGATTCAGTGAAAAGGCAAGACGTGAAATTCTAGAAATTAACGCAAAAGAAAAACCTTTTAAAAATGAAGCAGAAAAGAAAAAACTTTTAGATGACCTTGCTAAATCTTCAGCCGGCATGTCTGGCGCTGAACTTGCGGATGTTATCAAACGTTCGTACAGGAAAACACTATACAAAGATAGAAAAACCCCGTACATAACCCAGAAAGATATCACAGAAGCTAAGCTTGAGGCTATTGTCGGTATTAAAAATGATAGTGAAAGCTCAGACTATGAACTTAGAAAAACACGTGCACATGAAGCAGGGCACGCAATCAACCAGATAGTATTAAACCATGTTTTTAAAGACGAAGCTCAAAAATCAAAACAACCTATGCAAACACTTGATTTTATTGTTAACGAATCAAGAGGTGATGCTGCAGGCTTAACAATGATGAAACCTACAGAAAATAACCGAATAACAGTAGAATCTCTGTTAAGCCGTCTGGCAGTAAACTATGGCGGCTACAGTGTTGAAGAAAAGCTTTTTGACTGCCATACAGACGGAGTATCAGGTGATTTAAAAAACAGTACCGATTTGATTATGCTGGCGACGACAGAATGGGGTCTGGGTTCTAAAACAAAATATATAGGATGTGACACAAACGGCATTACATTTGAATTATTTAAGCCTGATATAAAAAATGATATTATCAGATACTCAAATACAGGCATGGAAATTTCTGATATGATTACAGAATTTGCCAAACCATTTACTCAAGAATATATAGACAAGTTAACAACAGGGCCTCTTGCCAATGCTGATATTATTACAGGTGAAAGATTCGAAAAAATGTTTACTGATTGGATTCAAAAAAACAATAAACAAGAAGAATTCAAACAACTTAATCAAGATATCAGACAAAAAATGAAAAATTTCAAAGATGAAATGAAAACAGCCAGTACATCCCAGACTTTACGTACACCGGCTATTTCCGCTTAATATTTTTTAAATTTTTTATAGTTTATTTTTGTTGGGACTTGAATAAACGTTGAAATTTGATATAATTTAAATAGTAATCATTATTACTTAGGAAATTATATGAACAAGGAATTGTATCTTAAAGAACGAATTGAAGAATTAAAAGAAGCTTGTCATATAAAAGGAATGAGGGTTACCCCGCAAAGGATTGCAATATTTAATGAAGTTGCAAAATCCTGTCAACATCCCGATGTAGAAACAATATACGAAGCTGTAAAAGACAAAATGCCTAATGTTTCTATGGATACTGTTTACAGAACACTTGCTTCGTTAGAAGAACTGGATATGATATTCAGGGTAGACAATCAGTTGCCCAAAGCAAGATTCGATGCGGACAAGACTCCTCACCACCATTTTATTTGTACCCAATGCAATGAAGTATACGATATATTTCTAGAACCCGATGAAGAAATAATTTTACCCAAAAATGCAAATAAATATGGTAAGATTAAAGACATTAATGTGCAGATTCGAGGAATTTGCAACAAATGTTTAGAAAAAAACAGGAAACAGTAAGGAGAATCAGATGAAAAAGTATGTATGCAACGTATGTGGTTATGTTTATGACCCCGCAGAAAATGATAATGTAGCTTTTGAAGATTTAGCTGATGATTATGTATGCCCGTTATGCGGAGTTGGTAAAGAAGATTTTTCAGCAGAATAATAAATAAGAAAAATAAAATAACAGATTGGAGAAGGGGGACTGCTAAAATAACTTAAGCTGTCCCTCTGTGTATAAAAAGGAGAAAATATGGAATTAAAGGGTAGTAAAACAGAAAAGAATCTAATGGAAGCATTTTCAGGAGAATCGCAGGCTCGTAACAAGTACACATACTATGCCTCACAGGCAAAGAAAGAAGGATACGTGCAAATATCAAAAATTTTTGAAGCGACTGCAGATAATGAAAAAGAACACGCAAAATTATGGTTTAAGCTGCTGCACAATGGCCAGATTTCAGATACAATGACAAATCTAGAGGATGCAGCTAACGGCGAAAACTATGAATGGACGCAGATGTATGCCCAATTTGCAAAAGAAGCAGAAGAAGAGGGTTTTAAAGATATTGCATTTCTATTCAAAAAAGTAGCAGAAATTGAAAAACATCATGAAGACAGATACAAAAAACTACTAGAAAATGTAAAAAATGGGAAAGTTTTTGAAAAAGAAGACGAAGTTGAATGGGAATGTGCAAACTGTGGTTTTAGACACAGAGGCTCAAAATCTGTTGAGGTATGCCCTGTTTGCAAACACCCCAGAGCATTTTTCTTTATGAGTGAAGCTAATTATTAATTAACTTAATAAAAAAGCAACCCGATAAAAAATAAACACAAGACCTATAGCCCTCAATAGTAAAATTGAGGGTTTGTTTTTGCTTAATTGTAATGCTGATTTTTAGTTAGAAAATCAGCATCGTGAGAATTCGCAGCTATTTCAATCTGACATAAAAAAAACAGACCTTAGGTCTGTTTTTTATGGCTCCGGGACATGGATTCTCTTCAGCTGTAGGCGAGTTGCACGAGCCATACAGATGAGGATACTCGAATGGGTAGAAGCTGTGCTGATTTTCTAACTGAAAATCAGCATCGTGAGAATCCGCAGCTATTTCAATCTGACATAAAAAAAAACAGACCTTAGGTCTGTTTTTTATGGCTCCGGGACATGGATTCTCTTCAGCTGTAGGCGAGTTGCACGAG
>CALVAT010000100.1 GCA_944325565.1 Candidatus Gastranaerophilales bacterium | reverse complement strand
GTGGTATAGTTTGTTTTTAAGTTTTAAATAAAAATAGAATCTAACAAATCCGCACTGTAAAAGGCGGATACGGAGGATTCATGAACAAATTCAAAACACTCGCGATAACAGCGCTCACTCTCACTCTGAGCACAACAATATGTTTTGCTGCAATTAACGGCAATGTTGAAAAAAACGGCATATCAGGCGACTACAATCAGGTTATAGACTCAAAAACCCAGACTCCTATAGGTCAGGCCGATGTTACTCTTCCTTCAAAAGGTTACAAAACCCAAACCGACGATCAGGGACGTTTTTCACTGGGCGCAAAGATAGATGCACCTACCATTATGTCGGTTGAAAAAGAAGGTTACAAGCCGTTTTCTCTAACCATTGACGGGCAATCCGCTTCAAAACCGCTTGTTATAGGTATTGAAAAAACAAATCCCCATGACATTATCATAGACAAAGACCTTTATCATATAGGTGATGACAACTATTCAGAAAGATCGGCAAATGCCTCGGATTTCAGAATAAAAGCCATCGGCCCATTTTACACAAAAAATTTCAATATAAAAAAGCTTCCGCCTGATGGCGATATGTACCTTATCATAGGCTCCGTCATCGGTATCGACACAAAAATGGCCCGCGATATGGGACAATCAAGAGTAACGACATCTTTTGCCCAGCCGCCGCAAATATATTTTAACGGCAATATGATTGCAGAACTGAACCTCAACGGCGACAACCAGCAGATAAAAATCCCGCGCAGCCTCATCAGGATAGGTCAGAACCAGCTCACTATAAAAGCAGGAAAAAACCTTTTCCAAACAGCTTATGTAGACTATGACGACATTGAGATTATGAATCTATTTATCGAAACAAAGTCAAAAATTGCAGCAGAATAAGCTTACTTTTTAACTCTGTCAAACCAGCCCTTTAAAACCTTCAACGGTGCTCGGGTTAATCCCAGAGCATTTGCTTCAATATCCTTGCTTATAACAGAGCCGGCACCGATTGAAGCATTTTCACCGATGTGAGCAGGAGCAACAATTACGGAATTTGAACCTGTTGAGGCATTGTCATCGATAACTGTTTTAAATTTTTCTTTTGTAATGTGGTTGTAATTTGCAGTGATGGTGCCCGCGCCTATGTTAACATTGCTGCCCAGTGTGCTGTCGCCGACATAGCTGAGGTGGCAGACATTTGTATGGTCTTTGATTTTTGTCTTTTTAATCTCAACAAAGTTGCCGATTTTTACACCGTCGCCGAGTTCCACATCGCCTCTTAGCCTTGCAAAAGGGCCTATTTTACAATTTGCGCCGATTTTATTTCTCCCCTCTATATATGTGCAGGGATAAACGATTGTGTCAGCTGCAATTTCTGTTTCCGGAGAAATATATGTTGTGTCAGGGTCAACAATTGTAACGCCTTCATCTAAAAGTTTATCAAGAACTCTGTTTTTAATTATCTTTGCAGCCTCTGCAAGCTGTTTTTTAGAATTTATTCCGAAAGACTCCTCATTGTTTTCAAGAACATACGAGCGTGCCTTAAGCCCTTTGTTAATAGTCCATTTAACAATATCAGTGAGGTAATATTCATGCTGTGCGTTGTTCGAGTCGAGGCTCAAAAATGCTTCATGAACCTTTTCCCAGTCGAGCAAATAAACACCGGTGTTAATTTCCTTGATTTTTTTCTGTTCGTCTGTTGTGTCTTTTTCTTCAACAATACCCTTTAAATTTCCGTTTTCATCTCTCACTATACGTCCGTAGTTCGTCGGGTCATCCAGTATTGCAGACATAACAGTCAGGGCATTGTTGTTTTTTCTGTGTTCTTCAATAAATTTGTCAAGAGTTTCAGAAGTCAAAAGCGGTATGTCGCCGTTAAGTATTATAACTTCACCATCGAACCCTTTTAAATCCTCATAAGCCTGCATTGCGGCGTGTCCTGTGCCGAGCTGAGGAGATTGCAAACAGCATTTTGCATTGTTGTAGTTTTGTTTTACATAATCCTCAACCTGCTGCGCTCCGTGTCCGACAATAATATAATTTTCCTGAGCCTTACCCGTTTTATTTACAGCATCTATAACGTACCCGAGCAGCTCTTTGTTAAAAATTTTATGCAAAACCTTCGGGGTTTGTGATTTCATTCTTGTGCCTTTGCCTGCGGCAAGAATAATAGATTTTATTGTTTTTTCCATAATAATAATCCTGTTTTGTGTAAGTATATGAACATTTTACATCAAACAGTTTTAAATGACTTTAAATAGCACGTTTTTGAGCAGAATCTTCCTTCAGCGCCTTTTCATACACTAAAGATTTTAAAAGGCAATCCTTTAAAATGTTATCCAGCTTTATATTTTTGCCGTAGGTAATTTCTTTTTTATCAGAATATTTTTTCATTATTTCAACGATGCCTTTTTTCTTTCTTCTTTGAGCACTTTGTTATCGTAATCAATTCTGCCTATCATTTTGTTCAAATGTCTTTGAACCTCTTTAAATTGAGGAAGGCTGAGGCTCTGTGCACCATCAGAAGATGCATGGTCAGGGTCGTTATGGATTTCTATCATCAAACCGTTAGCACCGGCAACAAGAGCAGCCTTGCTCATAGGCTCGACGAGATATCTTCTTCCCGTGCCGTGGCTTGGGTCTGCAATAACAGGAAGATGAGAATATTTTTTAATAATCGGTATTGCAGCGACATCAAGAGTATTGCGTGTAAACGTAGAATCAAAACCTTTAACACCGCGCTCGCAAAGTATTACTTTGTCGTTGTCGTTAGCCATAATATGTTCCGCAGCAAGCAAGAATTCACGTATAGTTGCAGCAGGGCCTCTTTTTAGCAATACAGGCTTGCCGGATTTTCCGACAGCTTTTAATAACTTAAAGTTTTGCATGTTTCTCGCGCCGATTTGGATAAGGTCGACATAATCACAGAACATATCGACATCAACCGTATCCATAACTTCAGAAACCACGAGCATGCCTGTTTTTTCCGCTGCTTCTTTTAAGTATTGAAGCCCCTTTTCTCCAAGCCCCTGAAAGTCGTATGGAGATGTTCTGGGTTTAAAAGCACCGCCTCTTAAAAATTCACAGCCCATTTCTTTGGCGGCAGTTGCAATTTGCATAAGCCCGTCAAACTCTTTTTCAACGGAACATGGCCCGACCATCATAACAGGCTTTTCGAGTCCGCCTATTTTTACGCCGTTTTTGAATTCAATAACAGTATCTTCTTCTTTGTATTCACGGGAAGCAAGTTTGTAAGGTTCTTGAATGAGTTTTACCTCTCTTACCCCCTCAAAAGAAGCAACAGATTGCGGCTCAATAAGCCTTTTGTCCCCTATTGCCGCCAGCACCGTCATAACATCACCGTGGTTTAAGATAATTTTAAACCCCTTGTTTTCCATGTAGCGTTTTACTGCGTTGATTTGCTCAACTGTTGCTTTAGGTTCCATTATTATTATCATGTTCGGCTCTTTCCTTTTTTAATTTTTATACGTTGCAATATTCTATAACCTTGTCGGGACCAATGATTTCCCATTTGTTTTTGCCTTCAACAGGACTGTTTATTATTGTGTTGTTAGCGCATACAACATTCTTCAACTTAACATTGTCCGCAACTTTTACATTATCCCAGAGGATTACGTTTTCTAAAGTAACGTTTTTCCCTATAGAACAATTATTGCCGATAACAACATTGCCCAAAATTTGTACACTAGAATCAAGCGGGGTGCTCTCTCCGACAACATAAAGATTGTTAAATTTTCTCATTATACCGGGAGTTTTTATTAAAACTTTTCTGTTAAGCGCATCTATGTTCGACTGAATATACTGTTCAATAGTTCCTATGTCAGACCAGTAGGAGTATATTCTGTAAACATTGATTTTTTCTCCCGCTGCAAGCAGTGACGGGAACACATTTTTGGCAAAGTCATATTTTTGACCTTCTGGTATAAAGTCAAAAATACGTTTGTTAAAAACATAGATACCCGTGTTTATGTAGTTGCTTTTAGCTTCTTCTATGCTTGGTTTTTCCTGAAACTCGGTTACAAGGTGCTCTGCGGAGGGAACAACAACGCCGTAGTGGCAGACTTCTTCATGTGCAACCGCTGAAATTGCCATTGTAGCAATACAGCCGCTTTCTTTGTGAGAGCGGATAATTTTCCCCAGATCAGCATCGTGTAAACCATCAGCGCTGACTACCAGAAAGTCCTCAACATCATCAAAGAAAAATTCGCATTTTTTAACCCCGCCGGCCGTACCGGAGAGAGTTTCTTCATGGATGTATTCAAACTGAATATCCACAGGCGAATTTTTTGAATACCTTTTTTGAATTTGTTGTGCAAGATAGTGTGTATTTGCAATAACTTTTTCAATACCGTAGTCTTTAAGTTTTTGCAAAAGTATATCCATAACAGGTTTGTTTAAAACCGGAACGAGCGGTTTTGGTATTTTTTGAGTAAGAGGATCGAGTCTGGAACCGACTCCCGCGGCCATAACCATTGCTTTTTTAATCAAGATTCTTTGCTCCCACATGCCTATATAAACATTATACAGAATTGTAGTATAAAACGCCTGTAATGTACATTTATTTAATATATTATTTAACATTTATACACTTTTGGTGATAAAATAATTAAATATCAAACAAATATCAAAAATATCTGAAAGGGCTAAAAGAGAAAGTATGTTAGATTTGGCACAAACTTATGAAATAGTTATATTTTCAATCGGTGATACAAAAGCAGGAACAAAAATGGGCAAGCTGCAATTGAAGAATCTTTCCGACAATTCCCTTTTAAATTGTATACTCTGGGAAGAAACCCTTAACAGATATGACAGCAAGGTTTTTAGAACAGGCAACCATATTAAAATCCTCGGCGGCTCATATAACGAAAAGTATAACAACTGCCTTATTTCAAGTGTAGAACTTGTAAAAGAAGCCAAAATCGGACTTGATGAAGAAGAAAGAAACAAACTCTTTGATTCTATTGTTGAATATGCAAATGAAATTGAAGAAGAAGATTTAAAAAAATATGTAACAGAACTCTTATTTGAATACGAAGACAAATTTAAAATTGCGCCGGCAGCAAGGCTTATGCACCACAATTATCTCGGCGGGCTTGTTGAACATACATTCGAATGCCTTGAGATTGCAAAATGTGTTATGTCAGGGCTTTATAAAAAGGTTAACAAATCCTATGTCTATGCGGCCTGTATTTTGCATGACTTCGGCAAGATTTTTGAATACAAAATAGATACGGAATCCGGACTAATAGAATACGATGAAAACTTTCCCAAAGAATGGCTTACACATTCCCAGTGGGGTTTTTCTAACTGCATGGCTCACGGGTTTAAAACAGTAGCAAAAATGATTGCAGCACACCACGGCCGCACAGAATGGGGCGCTATTGTCGACCTTAACGAAAAAGATTTGGAACCTTTATTGTATTTAATTCACCATATAGATGACTTGAGTGCAAAATTCGGCAAAACAGCAATTGCCGATTTAGGGTAATTATGAGTATATTTGACCTTCTTGGCAATGTAATACTCGGAATTATGACTATATTCGGAGCATAGTTGTTTAATTAAGGGGCTCTTAAGAGCCAAATTTTGTTAAATACTGCGATTAAAGGGTTTACTTTTTTTCAAAAACCATTAAACTGTACATGCACTTAAGTATGTAAAGGAGTGTCTTATGACATTAATGAATGGTCAGGCTTTATTTGCCAATGCTTTATCAGGTTTGTCAACAACCTATTCAATACTGGCAAACAACAGTTCAAGTTCCGGCGGTTTAACTATTGATGATATTGCGAACCCCTCAACTACAGCCTTGCAGCAGCTTGGTTATAACACAACTTTTGCACAATTTTTATCATCAAATTTTGCCGCAATAGACAAAGACGGCGATGGAAAAATCAGCGCCGACGATATGAGCAATTTAACAAGCAAGCTTTCTCAAAGCGGTTTAAGCTATCAGGAGCTGTGTCAATTATGCTCCAGCGGAATGGGCAGCAGTGATGTGTTGAGTAATGTATTAACTTACTTCAATCAGATTGACACTAACAAAGATGGAAGAGTAACCAATGCGGAAATTCAGGCCTTCAGTCTTAAGGCAGACGAAGAAAAACTTAAAACAGAATA
>CALVAT010000099.1 GCA_944325565.1 Candidatus Gastranaerophilales bacterium | reverse complement strand
CACCGAGAAAAAGTCCCCCACAGTTTCTCAAACAAATTTTTCATGCACTAGCAAAAAAATTCCATTTTGTGTTTTATAATACTAACGTATTATGAAAGGAAAATCATGACAGCAGGCACAAGTTTAATTTCCACAATGCAAAAACCATCACAAAACTGGCAGCCCCAAACTGTAGCACCTGCTATTGCAAGCGTTAAAGTAGGCGAAGTTGTAGGTGATAATACAGAAACACCTAAAAAATCGTTTATTACACGTATTATAGAAAATCTTAAAACAAGACTTGTCCAAAAAAGGATTGCAAAACTCGAGAGCATTCCCCCCGAAAAAAGAACCCCGACCCAGCAGGCCGAACTGGACGCAAATAAACAATCCGTAAATTTTATGATATAATCGCTATCATACACATTACGGGGATAAAAAATGATTATAAAAACTTTTCCGCTCGGTCTTATAGGAACAAATTCTTACATTCTTATTGATGAAGATTCAAAAGAAGCCGTTTTAATTGATTTAGGCGGTGATTACCACGCAATAAAAGATGAACTTGAAAAAAACAACGCTTCTTTAAAATATATCTTGAATACTCACGGGCATTTTGATCATATTTTAGGCGAAAGAGATGCTCAGGAAGTTTTTGATATACCTGTTTATGTGCATGAAGAAGATAAGTACCTTGTGGAAAATTTGCCAAAACAATTAGAACGATTTGGATTTGCTGCTAACGCCCAGCCCCCGAAAAACATAAAAACTTTTACGGAAAAAGATATCTTTAAAATTGGCGATAAAGAGATAAAAGTCATACACACCCCCGGCCATACCCCCGGCAGCGTATGCTTTTTAGTTGGTAAGCAGCTTTTTTCAGGCGATACATTATTTTACACTTCTGTCGGCAGAACAGATTTTGAAGGCGGAAGTTTTGCACAGTTGAGCAACTCTATTAAAGAAAAATTGTTCAAACTGGATGATGACATAGATGTTTACCCCGGCCACGACTCAAAAACTAATATAGGCTATGAAAAAAAATACAACTGCTATTTTGGTTCTAACATTTTATAATTATAGGCTCTTTAAATCTTTTTGAGGATTCGAAGACACCTGTCTTACGTTAAATTTTGATTTCAAAAATTCAAGCATGTTAGGCGTCAAAATATTAGCCGTACAAACAGGAAGACAGATATTTTTTACCCCGAGATAACGCAGATTAAACAAATGCGACATTGTGTGCAGATTGCATGTGGTAATAAACACACTCACGGGGAATTTTTCAAAATCAACATGATTTTTAATGTGCGAAAGTATCTTGTAAATCAAAGAAGAATTGAAAAAAGAATCAAAATACAAAACATTATCCTTTTTGGCTGTCATTACAGTGCTTATGACAAAATAATCATCGCCCAGATGTTTTTCCATTTCGCTGAAATATTCGCTATGCATAGCAGCGTGGTTTAAAAGCCCGACTATTATAAGATGTTTTATCTCCTTGTTTTCAATCTTTTCAATAAGCTTGTCCACCTTTTGCATAACGATATTTTCATCATAGCCTACTTTCACAGTGGTTATTTTATGGTTGTTCTTATAACCTTCGCTTTCCTGCGCAGTTTGAATAAGTTTTGAAAAGTCGTTGTTGTCAACACGGGTCATACCCTTTCCGCCGATTATATTCGTAGTGAATATTCGTCCGCGATAAAGTCTGTCCAGAAGATACTGAAAATTTCTTATAACAAGAACAGGACCCTTAAAAGAGGTAAAATCATACTGTACGTTATCAAGCGACATCTGATAATGTCCCTTTAAATTAGGAAAGTTTTCAAACTTCGGATAAGCGTGTGCAACAATAAGCCCGTTATGGGTGTAAACATTTATATCCGTACCTTTTAACGCCTCTAAAAGATTTTCTAAGTCTTTTAAATTCTGACCTGAAACAAGTATAGACTTACCCTTATCCACACCGATTTGAACATCGTTTAAAGAGATTTTGCCGTAATATTCTTCTTTAAGCTGATGCAATTTTTGATGGATTTGAAAATTTATCTTTGCAAAGTCATGAATTTTTCTAAGAAGTTTGGACTCTTGCATAGCGGAAAAATTCAAGCTGTTAAACAGTTTTAATATTGCGTCTTCTTCGGGTACGTAGTCATCGGTGTAAGATTTTAGCTCCACAAGCCTTATACTTGCACTTTTAATCAGATTCAGAATTATCTCATAGATATTTTTTACATCCGAGTTTAAAATTTTGTTTCTTAAAACAGCCTGCTGTTCTCCCTGCTGGACAATAGCGGATAAATTAAACTTTTTAAAATCTATATTGGATTTCAAAATCTGACAGTCTATGTTTTCTTTGTCACAGATTGCAATATAAGCTTCTTTGACGGATTCTTTGTCTCTGTGGATTTTATAAATCAAATCCTCGAACTCCTTGCGGTTGAATTCATACCCGATTAACACCACCGACAAATAGTTTATAATCTGGTTTTTCAACTTTTTATTTTCGTAGCCGAGTTCCTGCATTTTTATGTAATAGTAAGTAATCTGCTTTAATTCATAAAGCAAAACCTCCATAAGCGAGTAAACAATAGGGTCTATACTGCAAAACCCGTCTATTGCACAATCGTTGTATGACATATTATCACCGTAATCAGTCCAAAAGTTTTTGTCAGAAAATTTGTTAAACATAACTGCATGTTAACCGGATTAAAAATTTAAACCATTAACCGGCAGAGCTATTAAAAAATAATCTATATAACAGCATATTAAGACTATGCGTAGATAACAAAATATATAGTATAATTTGTTATCAAATAATAAAAAAGGACGGATTATGAAAAATATTAAAAATCTTCTTATTTTAATTCTTGTGGCTTTTGTCAGCCTTGCACAGTGTGCTTTTGCACAGGATTATTCAACCTTTAAACTCGATAACGGACAAACCGTTATAATCAAAGAAGTTCACGACAACCCGATTGTCACTATCGACACCTGGATAAAAACAGGTTCTATCAACGAAAATGACACAAACAACGGTGTAGCCCACTTTTTGGAACACCTGTTTTTTAAAGGAACAACAAAACACCCTACAGGCGAGTTTGATAAAATACTCGAATCCAAAGGCGCAATGACAAACGCTGCAACAAGCAAAGATTTTACCCATTATTACATAACCATTCCGTCAAAATATTTTAATCTCGCTATGGATTTGCACGCTGATATGCTGCTCAATCCGCTTATCCCGAGCAAAGAACTCGAAAAAGAAAGAAAAGTTGTTATAGAAGAGATTTCTAAAACCAATGACAACCCTGAAAACAAATTGTACGAAAACATGATAAAATCACTCTACCAGAATCACCCGTACAAAAGGCAGGTCATAGGGAAAAAAGAAATTATAGAAAACATCCCCAGAGAAGAAATCCTGTATTTTTACAACACATGGTACAATCCGTCCAATATGATTACAGTTGTTGTCGGAGATGTTAATACTCAGGATGCTTTGAAAATAATAAAACAGGATTTTAATAAAAAAGAAGCTAAAAAAACAAAACTCCCTGAATACAAACAGGACAAATACCTTGAAAAATCAAAAGAAGTAACAGCCCATGACAAAGTAAAAACAGGCTATATGATAATAGGTTTCAGAGGTGTTCCCCAGCAGGATCGTTCTGACAGCTATGCGCTCGACGTACTCGCGACAATACTCGGCGACGGACGCTCTTCTAAATTATATCAATCAGTTAAAGAACAACAGCAGCTGGCCTACAGTATTTCCGCAGGACACGCCTCTATGAAGGATGACAGCATTCTTTTTGTCAGAGCCAACTTCATTCCCATAAACAAAGAAAAAGTAAAAAAAGCTGTTTTTGATGAAATTGAAAAAATAAGAAACGGAAACTTTGACGAAAAAGAAATCCAAAAAGCCAAAAGCATAATTGAGCGAGATACCTTCTACTCAAGAGAATCCACCTCTAACATAGCAAACGAACTCGGCTACACAACACTTGTGTACGGAGATTCCGAATACTATGACGAATACATAGAAAACATAAACAAAGTTACCAAAAACGATATCATAAGAGTTGCAAAAAAATACCTCAACCCCAATCAGGCCGCTATCTCTATAATGCTGCCCGATGAAACATGTCAGGATAATACAAAACCAATAAGCCACGTTAAAAAACATACTCACCCGAACAAACCCGTGCTTGTAAAAAAAGACAAAACAATTTCTCAATACAAGCTGCCCTGTAACATAAATCTCATTATCAACCACAACCACCTTAACGATATTGTGGCAATGACAGTTTATTCAAAAGGCGGCAACTATATAGAAAAAAAACCGGGGCTCGGCTCAATAACCTCAACACTTATGTTAAAAGGAACAAAAAAATATTCCGCACTTGATTTGTCCCAGACAATGGAACAAAACGGGATAATTATTGAACCGTCTAACAGTTCGGATATGTTCACAGTAGCAGTAAAAACAACAAAAAACGACCTTCCGCTTACTTTTGAACTGTTAAACGAAATAGTCAATAACGCCTCACTGGATGAACAGGAACTCGAAAGAGTAAAAAAAGAAAAACTGCAAGCCATCCAGAGAAACAGAGATTTGCCTGTGAATGTTGCGCTTGAAGAATTCAAAACCGCAATCTGGCAGGGCACACCTTACGGCGTTACAGGCAAGACTCTGGAAAAAACAATCCCGACAATAAATCATAATGACGTTACTGAATATTACAACGCTCTTTTCTATCCCGAAAATCTTGTAATATCAGTCAACGGAAACGTAAACGACAGCGATATAATCAATGCAATTACAGAAATTTTCTGTTTAGATAAGCAAACAAATGCCCAAAAATTCGACTACAGCACATACAAAAACGTTTTCAAACCGCTAAACGCTAACAAAACCGTAACAAAAGCCAAAGACGTAGAAGCAGCCTGGATAGTAATGGGCTGGCTCACAGACGGCGTAGAAAACCAGAAAGATGTGGCAACATTGCAGGTCATTGATTCTATTCTCGGCGGCGGTATGAGCTCCAGACTGTTCAACAGGCTTAGAGATGAACAGGGGCTGGCCTATCAGGTAGGCTCAAGCTTTGCGGCAAATGTAAACAAAGGGATATTTGCTCTTTACATAGGCACAAACCCGCAAACAGCACAGCATTCCAAAAATGAACTTTTAAAACAGATTAACCTGTTGAAAAAAGAGTTTGTTTCAGACAAAGAGCTGCAGGAAGCAAAAGACAAAATCCTCGGCAATTTCATACTATCACAGGAAACCAATATGGAAAAAGCGTCCACTCTCGGCTGGTTTGAACTCTCCGGCAGAGGGTATGATTATATAAACAAATTTCCGCAGCTTGTAAAAAGCATAACAGCTACAGACATCATACGTGTTGCTAACAAATACTTTGAACAGCCATACGTATTCACTATAGTAGCACCGCAAAACTGCTTGAAAAATATAAAATAGTTAACGTCATTCTGAGAGAGTGTAACGACCGAAGAATCTATTCTAATAAAAAACAGGTTGACTAATGTCAGCCTGTTTTTATATAGAAAAATTAAATAATTCTACTATATCCACCCCCAGCGCACAGGCAATCTGGTTGAGTGAATGCAAAGTTGGATTTGTTGCCCCACGCTCAATAAGACCAATAGAGTTTCTTTCCAATTGTGCTAACTGGGCAAGATTCTCTTGAGAAAGTTTTTTTATTTCTCTTATTAGTTTAATCTTCTTACCAACTTTGAATACAATCTGTTTGTTTTGCATAGTTAAATAATATATTATTCATAATAAAATTCCCAGACAATATATTGTGTAAATCACCAATATATTGGCGATTTATATTCTTACCAAGGTTGGATAACTATATAGTGCTAAATGTATTTATCTTATGACAAATACATTTGGTAGATATTTTTATTCAAATATTTTATATTTACTAAATGACTAAAACAAATAATTGGGAAGAAAGGCGGCCAAAATGCAAAACCAAAAAATAACAACAAAAAAATTACGAAAACTCTACGACAAATTATATAAAGCATACTATCTGAACTCTATATTAAATAAAATATTGATAGGTGTTGATAATTTTGAAGAAAGTGAAATAAATGCACTTTCCTATTTATGCAACAGCTATATCAGTTCAGCACGCAGGCAGGCGCTTAAGATGATTCCTGTAGAATAAAGCTTTTAAAATTTA
>CALVAT010000098.1 GCA_944325565.1 Candidatus Gastranaerophilales bacterium | reverse complement strand
TTCACTGTTTATGCAACACGGCTCACAATGTAAGCTATGCCCACAAACTCCCTCGCTATGGCAAAACTGTACGGTTAAATCTTTTTCAAATCACGTACCAAATTATAAATAATCTCCAATTTTTCAGGGGACAAACCTTTTATTGCATGACTGATTTTTGCATTCAAAAGGTCTGACTCGCTGACGCTTTCGTCTGCAAATAACGAAGAAGGCGGAACATCTAAGGCCTCGGCTAACTTTTCTATAGTCGAAAAGTGTATTGCAACCTGTCCCTGCTCCATAGAAATTATTGTACTTTCACTCATATCAGCCCTCTCGGCAAAATTTCTCTGGCTGATTTTTGAGGCCTTTCTTATTTTCTTTAAATTTGTACCAAATAGTTTTGATAAATTATTCATTCTATTATCGTACTTTTTTAAGAAATATAAATATATTATGTAGCAGCCTAGTAAAATACTTTGCTATAGGCTAGTATTTTGGTATAATTTTTTATTATGAATCCGGTTGATGAAATGATTAAAACCCTTGAAGAGCTTGAAATCAGGGTAAAAAAAACAGAACAAATCCAGAATATAAACATAACCCTCCCTCCGCACGGGCACGATACGCGTAACCCTCTGACAATCAACGATTACAGGGTAAAATTTTCCGACTACCTTCTTGAGAGAATAACAAAACTAAAAAAATGTCTTCTGCTTCACAACGGACAATCCATGCGTGAAAATGCAAAATTACAAACCCTTCTCATACAGCAGTACAAAAAATATGAAAAACAACAAACAAAACTTTTGCAAAAATAAAAAGCCTGCAAGGTTTTCTGACTACGTGCATGATTATAGCCTATAAAAATATTAAAAAATATTAAAAAATTGGCATGGGAAATTTCTCTGCTATGATTATTTGTGTTGAGGATATCGCTTTTAAAATATCTCATAAAAATTTAAGAAAAATATTATAATCTTGGGTTGTTAATAATGCAAAAAATTTATATTAACTCCTGGCTGAACACCAAAAATTCGGCTTTCGGGGTGATTCAAACTGCGGATAATGAGTTAAAGCTTGATTTTTCAAAAGTCGACAACATCTGTCTTAATGATATAGAACGTCTTCTGGATTTACAAAAAATAGCTGTATTTAATGGCGTCAAACTCACTGTCGAAAACATGCAGCCGCAGGTATCAAGACTTTTTGAACAAACCGGACTCTACAAGCTGCTTTCGTTCGGAAACTCCTCTATACACGCAATTAGAAAACGTCAGGGGCTGGCTTTTGACTAACGACACTCCACAACTTTATATTGTAGCAACCCCTATCGGCAACAGGGCCGATTTTAGCGCACGTGCAATAGAAACACTTAAAAATGTCGACCTTATTGCCTGTGAAGATTCCAGAACAAGCGCCAACCTGCTGGAAAACTACGGCATAAAAACAAAACTCTCCAGCTACCACAAATTTAACGAAAAACAAAGAACAAACGAATTTTTAAAACTATTAAAAGACAACAAAAAAATTGCACTAATTTCAGACGCAGGCACGCCCTGCATCTCTGACCCCGGACGTGTTCTTGTCAACGAACTTTTCGGCGATGTAAAAATAACCTCTATACCCGGAGCCTGTGCTGTTATAACCTTCTTATCAATGATACCGAGAAATACCGAAGAGTTTGCCTTCGCAGGATTTTTACCGAGGGTAAAAAACCAGCAGGCCAAAGTTTTTGAAAAATTCATCAACCTTGACACAGTGTTTTATGAATCACCGAACAGGCTTATAGAAACTCTTGAAAACATAAAAGAAACACGCGGCGAACAGGCCAAAGTCGCTGTTGGACGAGAGCTTACTAAAGTATTTGAAGAGGTAAAAGCCGGCAGTGTTACTGAAATCATAGACTATTACAAAACTCACACCCTCAAAGGCGAAATAGTCTGTATGCTCTATGCACGTGAAAACACAGAAGAACAGGATTCTGACATCATTGAAAAGATAAAAAAATTAAAAACACTAAACTATCCGGACAAAGACATCTCCGCTATTTTAAGCACGCTTTACGGCTACAAAAAGAACAAAGTCTACAAGCTTGCGCTAGATTTATAAAATATTGTAAACTTTCAAAAAAACAATAACAAAATTTTCCCTTCAGATGTATTAACAGGGTATGAATATCCAATTTGTCCCTCAATATAAATACAATACGAACCCTCAATCCCGCTTTGGCTCACCGTCTTTTCAGGGGGCTAGAGACATAAATCTCAAATATATCTATAATAACAGGCTCAGGCTTTTACCCCAGAGAATACGTCAGAAAGTAACAAATGTTGTTGAAAACAACGGCAACATCTACGAACCCTTGCGTGATATTCACCTAAAAACCTATGCACCGCTTCTAGAATGCAAAACTCTGGGCAAGGCACAGAACCTGTTTTATGAATTTCGAGAAGTTTTACCTGCGCAAAATGTTATACAGCACAAATCCCAAAACGTAAAAAAAATAATGGAAACAACACCGCTTGAAGACCTGTCGCTGCTGCTGTTAAAAGAACGCTGGGGCAAGCTCAAAACGCTGGATGAAATAGCAAAAGATCTGGGATTAAAAAACAGAAGCGCACTGGCCTGGATTATGCAAAAGATAAGAATTCCAGATTTCGGAACAAATTATCACAAGCTTTTGAGCACAACTGACGAAAAGCTTAACAGAGAAATTGCCCAAAAAACAAAGAACTATAATGCGGCGCACAGAGATGCGGTTATTGCGCATAACCTTACACTAAGCATGAAATTTAAAGAGCTTAACAGACAGATATCCCAGACAGCATGGGACAGGCTTCCGCATATAAAAGAAGCCTTTTCAGAGGTGGCTTCAAGAACCAACGGCTCTGAACGTTTCGCAGCATTCTGGAGCGAACACCCAGAATATGCACAAGAATTTGCACAAATGAAAAGAAAAGTAGCTGCAGAGCTAAGAGCTCAGAGAAAAGCCTGACAGCTTATTAATCATCGCTTTTTGGAAGAAGAATACAGCCTGTATTCGGATTATATTCGCCAACACAGTTCTTTCCGTTATTTTTTGCACTGTATAATGCTACGTCCGCAAGCTCTATCAAAGTTTGTTCATCCAGTGCACAGGACGGATACTCGCTCATACCGATACTTACAGTCGGACAGATGTATATATCCTCTTTAACATTGATTTTAATTTTGCTGATATTTTTGCGAATTCTCTCCGCAATAATCTTTGCATCTTTAATATTTGTTTCCGGCAGGATAACAGTGAACTCCTCACCGCCGTATCTTGACGCAATATCAATCTTTCTGATTGTCTGCTGTATACAGTTTGCGATTTCTCTAAGAACCTGATCGCCTACAGGGTGGCCGTAGGTATCGTTAACCTGCTTAAAGTTATCTATATCCATCATCAACAGCGTCATTTCATGGTTATAACGAGAAGATCGTTTGATTTCGTTTTCCAGCAGTGTATAGAAATGTCTGTAGATATATAGTTTTGTCAAACCGTCTTTTGTTGCCAGTTCATAAAGTTTTGCGTTGTCGATTGCAATAGCAGCCTGATTTGCCAGAGCCTCTATAAACTCTAAATCCTGCTTATTAAAGAGTTTTCCATTGAGTTTATTGGTTATGTTGATTACGCCTATAGGCTCGCCTTTAGCAATCAAAGGCACGCACAACAGCGAGTTAACGCTCAATTCATGACCGTTATCTATAAATCTCGGGTCATTTTGACCAAGGTTAGAGATTATTGATTTTTTTTCAACAAAAACCGTGCCCGCAATACCTTCGCCTACTTTGATTTTCGTACATTCCACCAGACCGTTGTTTATTTCGGTTTCAAGGTTTTTGTCGGCAAGTCCGTAAACAACCTTTGTCTGAAGCACGTTTTCTGTAAAATTGTAGAGCATCAAAGAGCCCTTTTCAGCGTCAATCGTTTCCAGCGCCTTGTTCAAAATTACACGTAAAAGACGTTTCAAGTCATCGATAAAGTTAACAGCCTGTGAAATGTTATACAAAATAGAAATATTGTGCAAAGATTTTTGCAAACGTTTAAGGTCGTTTTCCTGATCTCTGCGTTTAATATATTTAATAAGTATAGGGCCGATATAGTTAAATATTTTTGTTAAATATTTCAAATCCTCGTCCGAATACTCGTTTTTATTGTCTTTAGCCCCTAGAGAACAGATAAAATAGGGCATGTTATCTTTTTGAAAAAGCTTAAAATAACAGCTTTTTAAATTTTCAAGATCATATTTATCCCAGAACGAGCGGTATATAGGTTTTCCCGCAGAGTCAGATACTTTAATGAACTCGTTTTTATTTAATACTTCCCAGAAACCTTCATCATCGTTTTCAAACTGAAAGAATTCCTGTGATTCATTACTGCTCGTTGCGACCATGTAATAAACTCTGTCATGGTTAATGAAAAATCTCACGTCGGAAATATTCATCCCCTGAGTAATAAATTCAGTAACTTTTTCTATCAAATCCTCTATAGAATCAGCCTGAGTTGCAATTATACTGAGCTCGAACAGACTGTTCAGGTCATAAAAGTTTTTTTGCAGGGTAGTAATTTTTTCAGAAAGATTTTCCATAGTAATTATTCTATTCGAATTTCAACAATAATTCAATTATTTTATCGGTGGAGCTTTCATAGTATTTTGTTTTCATTACACAGCAGAGGTTAACAAAAGTTATAACAATAGCAAAAAATTTTCTTCACGGATATTTACTTAATGGAATCTTTAAATTATTATAAAAATTCCTCATATCTAATGTTTATGGATAAACACTGTCGTCGATTAGTTATATTAAAAAGGGAAGTAACAATTGTCTGAATTCAGCAAAACATATTCAGTTATAATGCCAAAGGTGAAACTCACACCTATTAAACAAAAAACAAAAAAAGAAGAGATAAAAGAAATTATCCAGAACCCCGACGACCCTCTGGCAAAATATCCATTGAGAGCCTTCGCTTATTCAAACGAAGTCGGTGCAGCAGTTTCGGCTATGCCGGTCTGGGGCAAAGCTGCAGAGCTTTTATTATGGATACCGGCTCTTATGTATCTCGGTGCTGACATTTATGACAAATACAGACGCGGTGAAAAAGGCAATTACACAAAAGCTTCAGCTGCAGCAGCAGTACAACAGGCTATATTTCAGGCTCTTGCCAGTGTAATTTTACCGATTACTGCAGTTAAAGCAGGTCAAAAAATTGCAGGCTATACAGCAGGTTTTGACGGTACACACCTAAGTGCTGACGCCAAAGAAGAAACATACAACAGGCTGCTGGATGAATTCGATAACAAAAACTTTGCCAAAGGCTCTGTTGTTACCCCTGACGGTACATTAAAATCAGGCTTTGCCCGTGTTAAAGAACGTATCATCGAAGAAAAACTAAAACCCGCTCTTGAATCAACAAGAAAAGACCTTAAAACAGAAGGTGTATTTGCAAAGATTGTAAGATTTTTCGGACATACAAAAAGACCCGTAGCCTCTGCCAGAGCAAACGAAAAAGATGTACTCGATTTCTTTGAAAAACAGGCTAAAAACCTTTTTGACAAACAAACCATACTCGAAAACTCATCAAGAGAAGAAATTGCCTCACAGCACCCTGAGCTCTTGAACCTTTATGACAAAGCAACAAAGAATTCAGAAAAAAGAGCCAGACTGCTTATAGAAAAATCACCGGATTATCTTGTTAAAAAGATTTTGAACTCAGAGTCCGGCGAACAAAAACAGCTTATTCAAGAAATAACCAAAGAGTATGACAGTATTGAAAAAAGAAGAATCCTTGTAAAAGACAAGGCTGACTCGGCAAGAGTTATTAAGAAATTGCTGGAAAATCCTCAACATAAAGCCTCAATAGAAAAACTTGCAAACCGTGCTGAAATTGCACGTACTGCATTAAGAAACTATATTAAAGGAAAAAGCATTAAGCTTGGACTTTTACAGACTGCAGGAGGATTTATTGCGCTGGGATTTCTTGCTGTTCCTATCGACAATTTCGTACACAAATATATTATAAAAAAGTTTGTTGAACCCGGAATCGAAACAGTAGAAGCCTTAAAAAACAGGGCTCATGAACCGGTTGAAGGAAGAAAAATAGGGATATAAATAACAGGCTTAGCCGCGTTGTGGTATAGTTTGTTTTTAAGTTTTAAATAAAAATAGAATCTAACAAATCCGCACTGTAAAAGGCGGATACGGAGGA
>CALVAT010000097.1 GCA_944325565.1 Candidatus Gastranaerophilales bacterium | reverse complement strand
AAAAAGAGTAACTTACAATGACGGTCATATTGCCCTTAGACATTCCACACGTCATCCTGAGGGCAAGGCGGATTGAGTACTTTAAACATTTTTGCTAATATCTATATAATTATTACAAACATACGGTAGTTGAGATTGGATATTATCAAATTTTTAAAATATGAATTAAGCGGGTGGAAAAAATACGAAATAGCTGCGCTTTGCATAGTTTTTATTCTCGTTGGAATAAACGCTTTTGTCCTGCATGACAGCAAAGCAGCTATTGTATCGGCAATCTGCGGCGTTTTATATACAACGCTTGCGGGCAAGGGTAAAATCTCCTGTTACTTTTTCGGGCTTATGGGGACTTCATTCTATTCCTATTTATCCCTAAAAAATGCTCTCTGGGGGAATCTGGTTCTTTATGCCTGTTATTATTTTCCCATGCAGGTAACAGGAATTTTTAAATGGAAAAAACATTTAAAATCAGATACAAAAGAAATTGTCAAAACCAAGTTATCAAAAAAAGAGCTTGTCATTCTCTGCTGCGGGGCTGTTATTGCCTGCATTGGCACGATTTTGATTTTAATCTATTTTAACGACAAAAGTCCTGTCTTTGACGGAATAACAACTGTTTTCTCCGTTATAGGGATGTATTTGACTGTTAAAAGATGTATAGAACAATGGCTTGCATGGATTATCGTTAACGGATTATCCTCTCTTATGTGGCTCTCCCTGATTGTACAGGGTACAAAGGCGTATTCAACTTTACTTATGTGGATTGTATACTTTATACTCGGGATATATTTCTTTTTTGTATGGAAAAAAGAAATGTCCATCTCTAACAACAATCTCTAAGGAGGCTTTATGACTGAAAAAAATTTGATTGTAGATAAAGATAAATGCGTAAGCTGCGGATTGTGCGTAAAAGACTGTATCGCCTATGCACTTGAACTGGACGAAAACAAAAAGCCGCGTTTTAGCAACGGCGGCGAAAACAGATGCATACAATGCCAGCACTGTCTCGCAGTTTGTCCTGTCGGAGCAATTTCGATTCTCAATAAAAAGCCTCAAGATTCTGACCCAGTATGGGAACAAAATCCAAATGCAATTTTTAATCTGATAAAATCCAGAAGAAGCATCAGGCACTACAAGCCGGAAAATCTTGATGAACAGACAATGCAAAAGTTAAAAGATATGCTCAACTGGACGCCAACAGGATGTAATTTTCACAAGCTGCATTTTGCTTTTGTCGAGGACAAAGAGGTTATGGACAAAATCCGTACTCACGTTAATACAAAACTCATAAAAATCTTAACGGAAGGACTTGTCAGCAAAATAAAAACAAAGTTTTCACATTACAAAAATGCACTATTAAAAGGAGAAGACGTTATTTTTAGAGGTGCACCGCACATGGTTGTTGTTTCTGCTCCGATCAATGCCCCCTGTGTCAATATTGATCCTGTTATTGCACTAAGTTATTTTGAACTCTACGCGCACAGTCTCGGGGTAGGCACTTGCTGGTGCGGTTTTGCTCATATTTGCATGCAATTTTTCCCAGAACTTGCCCGCCAGATGAAAGTGCCGGAAGGTTACAAGATTGTATATGTAATGCTTTTTGGCAAACCGGATGTAAAATACTCAAGAACCACTCAGCCCGAGCCATTCGAGTCAGTTACTATAGATTCATTTAATCCGCAAAAAATATCTTTAACCGAAAAGATAAAACATTTCTTTGTGAACACTATCAGGTAAAAATTCCTGCTAAGGGCTTGAATTTCAAATTTAAAGATATAAAATGTGAATTGAAGTTGAAACATTAAACATTAATAACCAACGAATAGTGTGAAAAAATGTCTTTAATTCACAAATTATGTAATTTGCTTGGAGAAAATAACAAGCCGATTTATACTGTTATGGCAATAGCCTGCGGAAAAGGAACAGTAAGACCGATTCTGAGTATTACTGACAAAAAAGAAGCACCTGACGCCAGAAAATATGCGGCATTAAGAGAGCTTATGACTGAGTTTATCGGAGTTCCGACGACAATGGCGCTCGGGATGCTGGGTGAAAACCTTGCCGGAATGATTGCGGGAAAAGGCTCGCAAAAATACAAAAATGCAAAATCATTTTTATCGTTTCTTGGCATCTGTGCGGCAGCTGGATTCTTCGTTCCAAAATTCTGTAACCTGGGTATGCCGCCGATTATGAAAAAACTTATGCCTGATTACGATCCTAATGCAGTAGCAACACCGAATCTAACTATTACTCAAAAACCGGCTTTCGGACAAATTTCACTTAACAATCTAAATAACTTCAATTATTACAATATTTATAAAGTTAAATCAAATTCGCCGTTTTATCGTGCAGGAATGAGGGTGTAGTCAATGAATATTACTCCTGTTCAAGAAGCTTTAATAAAAACAAGAAAAATCTTCACAAACCCCAGAGCTGCAGAGTTTGCGCAAAATACTGTTTGTGCAATATCAGTGGAAACGACATTGAAAGCATCTTTTAGACCAACTTTTATCTATTATGATAAAAATGCAAACAAACAATCAAAAAAATACGCAGCCACTAAAGAGTTTTTATACCAGACATTTTGTTTAGGTTTATATTTGTCTTTAATAAAGCCATTTAAAAATAAAACATATAATGTTTTGAGCAAAAAGCTTGCTGAAAAAAATCCAGAGGACAAAAGAAAACTTGATTTATACAACGCTTTTCAGGAAAAAATAAAACTCGCCAAAGACAAAACAACCAAAAGACAGCTTGAAGACAAATTTACACATCTTTTGCATACAAACAAAGATTATCACTTTGGTAAAGGAGTAAAAGAACTGAGTTCAATAATTTCAACAGTTTTTATACTTGCACTTTGCGCACCGATAACCTCACAGATTGTATTGCATCCGGTTATGGATTTGTTGTTTAAAAATAATCCGAAAAAACATAACCAACCGAATGCAGATGTCTACGTTAAACAAAATTCAAATAAGGTTAACAAATAGTTTTGCGTGATATAATTTTTGTATGTTAAAAAAGATACTGATACTGCGCCTTAGTGCAATCGGCGATACTATACACACACTGCCCCTTATCAATGCGATAAAAGCACAATACCCTGATTGTAAAATCGGCTGGGTAGTAGAAGACAAAGCTGCTCTTTTTATACAGGGGCACAAAAATGTTGATAACTGCTACATAATCCCTAAAAAATTATGGAAGCAGCGAGGTTTCTGCATTGAAAACATAAAAGAGTTCTTTAACATTATAAACGCCATAAACAAAGAACAATACGATATTGTAATAGATACCCAGCAGCTTTTTAAAAGTGCAATTTTACTGCCTTTTTTAGATATTAAACGAAAAATTTCCTTATCAGGAGGGCGCGAGTTTTCTCAATTTTTTTCTAATGAGATAATAAAAGCTCAACATGAGCTTTTCAACCCGAATTATCACGTTGTGAAAAGGAATTTAGAGCTTGCAAAATACTTGGGAGTAAAAACAGATAAGATAGAATTCAATCTCACTGATGCGACTTCGGACGCTAAAAACAAGGTAAAAAAACTACTTTCAGCACTGGATTGCACCAAAAAGACCGTTGTCATTTCTCCTGCAACAACATGGGAAAACAAGCACTGGAGTGAAGATTGCTGGAAGCAGGTTATTGATTATCTCAATGGCAGAGTTAACATTGTTTTTACCGGTACAAATCAGGATACAGACCTGATAAACAGGCTTTCATCACATGTTAAAAATCCAATTATTCTAACAGGCAGCACAAATCTAGAAGAATTAGCCGAGGTTTTCAGAAATGCGGATATTGTGATTTCTCCGGATTCTGGCAGTGCACATATAGCTTGGGCTGTTGAAAAGCCGTTTGTTATAACGATTTTTACGGCAACTGCAGCACTAAGAAATGCACCCTTTGGAGATAACTGCGCCTGCTTTTACCCCGACATAGACTGTTACCCCTGTATGAAGCGTAAATGTAAATTGAAAAAAGATAAAAATCTTTGTTGTTATTCAGTTCCAGCACAAAAAGTTATTGAAAAAATAAAGAATATACTATCTTAATATAGATGAAATAATCTTGTAAATTGTTCTTGTATTTTCAAGAGAAGCTGATTCCAAAAGAATATTAATCTTTTTTATAAGCAAATTTTTATCAGCGTAATGATCAGTTAGAAACAAGTCTTTAAGCTCGACATCAAATATAGATGCCAATTTTTTCAACCTATCAATAGTCGTAAAACTGACTCCTGTTTCTATTCTGCTGAGAGAGCGAGAATCAAGATCGAGCATTTCTGCGAGCTGTTCCTGAGTATATTTTTTCTTTTCTCTGAGTTCTTTTATTCTTGCGCCAAAATATTTATCGCCTTTTGTTGATGTCATAATATCTCCTCAAACTAACTTTAAAGTTAAAAGCACAGGAAATTAACGACATATAATATAGATTGCAAGCTTGACAAGTCACATATTATGTCTTAATCTCATCATAAGATGTACCGTTCACACACGTAATCGGGCATTTAATGTCTAAAATATATTTTTAAAGCTGAGGGAAAATGAGTAAAAAGAGTTATTTTATAGTCTGTATGAAATGGGGAAATAAGTTTGGTGCAGATTATGTAAATCGCCTTTATAAGATGGTTAAAAAAAATACAACTTTACCTTTCAGGTTTATTTGTTTTACTGATGACACCAACGGGATTGATGAAAAAGTTGAAACAAGAAATCTTCCGGCAATGGATTTGGATCCATCACTTCCTGAAAGAGGATGGAGAAAATTATCAATATTAAAAAATGATTTTCCAGATTTAAACGGCAGTGCATTGTTTTTAGATTTAGATATAGTTATTCGTGATAACATTGATGATTTTTTAAAAACCGGCAGAAAATTTGTTATTATCAAGGATTGGGATTTTCCCGACGATATAATCGGCAATTCATCTGTTTTTAAATTCGAATTTAACGAACACAACGACATATACGAATACTTTATTAAAAATATTGAAGAAATACGAAAAAAATTCAGAAACGAGCAGGCATATCTTTCATACAAGATGCAAGAAAAGAACCTGCTCTCATACTGGGATAAAAATTGGTGCGTAAGCTTTAAGCGGAAATGTCTTTATCCGTTTCCTTTAAATTTTTTATTTGAAGCAAAAGAGCCCCAAGATGCAAAAATTATTGTTTTTCATGGACGACCGACACCACAACAGGCGCTAAATGGATATTGCGGAAAAATGGGGTTGAGATATGTAAAACCCGTTAAATGGTTAAAAAAATACAGGTAAAGTTTATGAAAAAGATTTTTCGTTTTTTATTAGCTTGTATAGCTGTTATTTGGTTCGCTTTTTCAAAAGAAAAAGATGACGATTCAAGTGAGTTTGAAAAATGGCTGGATAAAAAATAAAAGTAATGTTATTTTTTGACATAAGAAAACACATTTAGTTAAAATAATACAGTTGTTTTTATAAAGTAAATACAAACCATTAATGCAGAGTTTTCATATGTCATTAATTGAAATTAAAATTGAAGATTCAAATACAAATACCAACACAAATCCTACTCCCAATCCAAATACAGATACACCTCAAAGTATAAATATTAATATCGGCATTTTTATGACCATTATTTTAGTGATAGTTTTCTTTGCTATACCTACTAAAGATTTTTCCTGCAATCGTTCAAAAAATGTTTGTACTATATCTCAAAAAATTCCAATAATCGGTATAAATCGTTCACACAATGACTATCAACTTGGTACAATAAACGGGGTAACATTAAGACATAATAAATTTAGCGAGAGGCGATGTTCCGGTAAAGGAAGCACTCATTGTAGAAATGTAGAACAATACAGATCTACCTTATATCTTAAAACAGAAAACGAAGAGGCACCAATATTCACCGCTAAAAGCAGTTTGCCGCAATATGAGATAGAAAAAAAACAAATTGAAAAATATCTCAACTCCAAAGATAATGCATTGACAATAAAACAGGACTTTAAATTAGCAAGAGTAATACTTATTTTCTTTATTATAATAGGTTTGATTTTGGCTTTTTCAAGCTATAAACAAAAACAAGAAATTTGAAAATTTGTATGTCTTGTTATATTTTTTTATAATTTTATAAATTGATTTGATTAATTTTCATTTTATTGTCCCATTATTTTTTAATTTGACTAAAAATCGCACTGTAGCTATTGCGGCAATGTCAAAATTTTCAAGTTTTTTACCTGTTCGCATTAAAATTGTTGTATGAAATTTTTCGGAAGCCGCTTTTGCAAAACATAACACACAAAAAAAGACTCTATTTCAAGAGTCTTTTTGTAAATGGTGCCGATGGCCGGAGTCGAACCGGCACGTGGCGCAAA
>CALVAT010000096.1 GCA_944325565.1 Candidatus Gastranaerophilales bacterium | reverse complement strand
CGTTGTCCTAATAAGTAAAATATTTACACTATTTATCAGGATTGCAATTTGTGCTGTCTGATACAGCGCCGGTCGTTTTTATATTAAGCTGCTCTTTAATTTCAGCAATCTCATATGTGAGCCTGTTCAACTGGCATTTTACGGGGTCAGGCAGCCTGTTATGCTGCAATTGGCCATCAACCATAACACGCTGATGAACAACTCTGCCGGGGATGCCTACAACAGTAGAATCCGGAGGAACATCATCTATAACAACAGAGCCTGCACCGATTCTTGAATTTTTGCCTATTGTTAAATTACCCAGAACCTTTGCTCCTGCGCCGACAATAACGTTATCTTCAAGAGTCGGGTGGCGTTTTCCGTGTTCTTTGCCTGTACCGCCAAGGGTTACGCCTTGATATAACAAAACATCGTCGCCAATGTATGTTGTTTCTCCTATCACTACACCCATACCGTGGTCAATAAAAAATCTTCTGCCAATTCTCGCACCCGGATGGATTTCGATACCCGTAAAAATCCGGCTCCAGTATGATATAAGACGCGGGATTACAGGGATCCCCCAGTATCTTAATTTGTGAGCAATTCTATGTGCGATAAGCGCATGCAGCCCCGGATAACACAAGAACACTTCTACAATATTATTGGCTGCAGGGTCCTTTTCATAGATAGTTTTTATATCTTCTTTAATTTGTTCTATAGCGCGTTTTAAAAGCATATATCTTCTTTCGTTTTAATTGAACAAAGGCGTTGATATGTATCTTTCTCCATAGTCGCAGATTACCGTAACTATTAGTTTGCCTTTGTTTTCTTCTCTCTTTGATAACTCTATTGCCGCTTTTACGTTAGCTCCTGATGAAATACCGCAGCAGATGCCTTCCTGTCTTGAAAGAGCCTTTGCTGTTTCAAAAGCATCTTTTGTTGTCACAGTCATAACTTCATCAAGAATGTTTTTATCAAGGTTTTGCGGTACAAAATTTGCCCCTATGCCCTGAATACCGTGCTGTCCTGTTACATCGTGAGTAACAAGCGGACTTTCCGCAGGCTCAACGCCTATAATTTTTATATCTCTGTTATGTTCTTTAAGCCCTCTTCCGACACCTGTAACCGTACCGCCTGTTCCAAAAGACGCAACAAAGATATCAACTTTGCCGTCAGTATCGTTCCAGATTTCCTGAGCAGTTGTTTTTTTATGGATTTCAGGGTTTGACGGGTTGGAAAACTGTGAGGGGATAAAGCAATTGCCAATATCATTTGCAATTTTCAATGCCTCATTAACAGCGCCTTTCATTCCTGCTTCTGCAGGCGTCAAAGAAATATCAGCCCCGTAAGCAGAAAGCATTTTCCTTCTTTCAGCGCTCATATTTTCAGGCATTGTCAAAATCAGCTTATAACCTTTTAATGCACAAACAAGAGCAAGGCCAATGCCTGTATTGCCGCTTGTAGGCTCAACAATAATAGTGTCTTTGTCTATTAACCCCTGCTTTTCCGCCTGCTCAATCATATACAGGGCAGGTCTGTCTTTTACTGAATTGGCTGGATTGTAAAACTCAAGTTTAACGGCAATATCCGCATAACCGTCATTCAGCTTATTCAGTCTTACAAGAGGAGTATTGCCGATAAGCTCTAATATATTGTTATAAATTTTTGCCATTAAACAAGCCTCATGAACTTTCTTTTACCTGATTGTAACACTACGGGTTCTTTCGGTACAGATACCATAAGAGCTATATCCGAAACTTTTTCGTTATCCAGTTTGACACCGCCGCCTGCGATAAGTCTTTTGGCTTCGCCCTTGCTTGCAACAAAGCCTAATTCAAGAAGCAAATCGAGGATGTTTTTGGCTTCCGTCATTTTAAATGATGGAATATCTTCCGGAATACCCTTATTTTGCACAACGTTAATGAATTCATCCTGCGCCTTTTTCGTTTCTTCATCACTGTGGTATTCGTTAGTGATTGTATATGCAAGCTGCATTTTTATATCACGAGGATTTTCCGTTTTAAGGCGTTCTTCAATCTGCTTCAATTCTTCATCCGATACATCCGTAAGAAGCGTAAAGTATTTGATAATAAGAGTATCAGGTATAGACATAAGTTTTCCGTACATATCTTTTGCACTGTCTGTTAATGAGATACAGTGTTCCGGATAAGTTTTGGACATCTTAACGAGTCCGTCCGTACCTTCAATCAGCGGAAGCAGCATAACCATTTGAGGGTTTGGTTTTCCGTAAGCTGTTTGAATTTCTCGACCCAACAAAACGTTAAATCTCTGGTCAGTTCCGCCAAGCTCTATATCCGCATCAATCGCAACAGAGTCGTATGCCTGCATAAGCGGATAGAAAAACTCGTGTATTGCAATGGGTTTGCCGTCAGCGTATCTTTTGGCAAAGTCATCACGTGTCATCATCTGTGCAACAGTAACATTTGAAGCAAGTTTTAGCAGATCAATAAGATTCATTTTATGCAGCCAGTCAGCGTTATTTACAACTTCTGCTTTTGATGTGTCGAGAACCTTAGACATCTGTTCAAAGTATGTTTTTGCGTTTTCTTCAACCTGTTCTTTTGTCAATGCGGGGCGGGTTTCCGATTTACCGGACGGGTCGCCTACCATTGCTGTCGCACCGCCTACAAGCAGCACAATCTGATGCCCAAGCTCCTGAAATTTTTTGAGCTTTTTCATAACAACCGTATGACCGAGGTGAAGGTCAGGACGGGTCGGATCCATACCGAGTTTTACTCTGATGGGTTTGCCGGACTCTTTAGACTTTTGTAATTTTATAGCAAGCTCCTTGACACCGCCAGGCAAGAGTTCTGCACCTCTTGAGATTTCCTGCGCCTGTTTTATAAACTCTTCTTTTAATTGAAATTGTGGTTCCATTTATATTTATCCTCTGTTTTATATACTTAAAATTATTGTATCAAAAAATAAATACAATGGTATTTTAACTGTTAATTTTCTAAAACAATTCCTTTGCGTTTTCTCATTTCGTCGTAGGAATGTTCGATTTTAGCTTCTTCAATAAACTCTTCAAATGTTTTGCAGCTATTGAAGTGCCTGCTATATTCTTTTGCTTTTTCATAATCCTGTTTTGCCTGTTTTATTTGTCCGAGATCCATATGCGCCAGTGCTCTGAATCCTATAGCTCTAAAAAAATAGTTTTTCGGGTTGGAGTTAATATAGTCATTTAATATTTTTAAGGCTTCCTGTGGTTTTCCCATTCTTCTGTAGGTTTCGGCTTTATAAATTATTTTGGTATCCTTAATGCGAAAATCGTATAACTCCAATGCTTTAAGCGCACCTGCGTAGTCCTTGTTTAGTATATACAGTTCTATTAAATCGTAATTAGGTTTGTAGTTATGTCTGAGTTCTGAAAGACGCCTGTTTAATGATTCATATGTGTATATCGCCTCATCGTATCGGGTTAACATAGCATATGTATAAACAAGCCTATCACAAGCGTTTACGTCAACATGTTTATCGTAGGTAAAACAAGCGCTGCTGTTGTAATGTATGATTTTGTCGAGAAATTCTTTCTGCTCTGTTTTGTTAATTATGCCCGTGTACTCCAAAGTAGAATCATAATAAAAAGCATTTATAGCTTCCAGACCTGCTGCATGCTCCTGTGATATTGCAATTGAAGTTACAAATTTTGAAAGGTTTTCATTTTCTCTGAATTTTTCAATAGAGTTATAGTAAATAAAGTATAACGGTAAGCTGTAATAAAACGAAAATGCCAAAAACAATATTAATATTGCCGGTATAGCACAAAGCCATTTTTTATTTTTTTTGTATAAAAAGATACCTGCAATTACAAGAACAGGTATGAGCAACAAGGATAAAATCCCTGCTACAAATAATATTAATTCTATAATAGTTAAAATTCCATCTATATCCATAATATTTTTAGTTTTCTAAAACTATTCCTCTTTCTTTCCTCCAAATATTATATTTATCTTCTATATGTGCTCTTTCTATAAAATCTTCAAAAGTTTTGCAGCGATTATATGTTTTATGTTCCTTTTTCGCTTTTTCATAATCTTGTTTTGCCTGTTCTATTTGCCCTAGATCAAGACGCGTAAGCGTTCTATATTCAATGGCCCTTAATAAATAAGGTTCTTTAGGATTTGTTGAAATATATTCATTAAATATTTTTAAAGCTTCTTTAGGCTTTCCGGTTCTTCTGTAAATTTCAGCTTTATAAACTGTTTTGATATCGTCATTAAAATCGTATATATTTAATGCCTTAAGTGCACCGTCATAGTCATTGTTAAGTATATAAAGCTCAACCAAATCTATAATCCTTGAAAAACCATACCTTGAGTATCTTTTATCATTATTTATTAGGTTCTTGATATATTCGTGCACATAAATAGCCTCATCATATCTGCCTAAAATCGCATAGATTTCGGATAACTCTCCACACGCATCCGGGTATGAAAAACTATATGTAAAGCAGGCTTTACTAAAATAGTATATTGCTCTATCAATCAACTTTTGGTGTTCTTGTTTATTTGTTACTATCCTTCCAAACTCCAGAGCGCTCCAGGCTTTAAAAGCATTATCCATATCAAAAATAGCTGCGCTATCACGTGGAATTGCAATTTTTTGAACAAATTTTATTAAATTGGCATTTTCTTCAGGATTTTTTTTCTCGAGAGCCAAATAAACAAAGGAAGTCATAAAATAATATAGTATTGACACAAAAAATAAGACAGGTATGACAGAGAATGCGCACAGCCATTTTTTGTTCTTTTTATAAAGATAAATACTAAGAAGTATAAATACAAAAGACAAGATTAAAAGCAAGGCACCCATTTGCCACAAATATTTATTTACCAAAACATATAAAATTGCATCTATGCTCATAATAGATCCCTATTTTTTTACTTTAATTATCTGTACATGTTCGTTATAAGAAGGGTTCTTTCCATCCTTATCAGAAATAAATCCGCCGACAATATAGGTGTTTTCATCAACAGGAACTATATTGGTTTTGTTGTGTTTATACAAAAACTCCGGTCCTTCTTTAATGGTATTTTTTTCATAGTCATAAATGAGTGTCTTTTTGCAAACATCGTTAGGATTTTTATCGTATGGAAAATCAAAATATGTATCTCCGCAGGTAATAAGATACCTGTTATCAGGCAGTTTTATATACTTAACTTTATCTGCATACGGAGTATAAAGATATATGTTAAATACCTCTTTCAGCTTATTTTCAAGCAAATACATTGCTATCTTGTTTTTACCTGATTCATAACTGCTTGCTTTTTCAAATTTGTTTTTTGCAGAGTTAAAATTATAGGTAGAGTTTTGGTTTACAAAAAGGATATCTCCGTTTTTTTGATTAATTGTAAATATATTATCTCTGTAAAAATCAGTATTTGTCTGGGCAATAAATTTGTTTTGTTTTGCGTCATATATCTCAATGTGGTCATATAATATTTCGCTGTAGTCTTTATGTCTGCCAAGAATTATAATATCCCCGTTCTCTGACACAATTATGTCGTCTTCAGTCGTATAATATTTGAGAGGAATGGCAAAATCGGGAAGTTTTTTAAACGTCAAATTTTTGAGGTCGAATATATACATATATTCTTTCTCTTTTAAAAGAAAATCATTATACAAAAGCTTGTTATTCTCTGTCATAACAATAACTTTGTCTTTTGTATAAGGTTTGACAAATCTTAAGTTATTAGGTTTTTGTTTGCATTTATCACTAAAATTGCAAAGCTCTGTATTTTTGAATAACTGTGTTTTTAAGTCTAAGATATGGATTGTTTCGCTATTGATAAAATTATTGTATAAAGTGTATACGGCTTTGTTTTCTGATGTTACGCCGATAGGAAACTCCAGAGAAGACAGCTTGAAGTACATTTTTTTGAATCTGTTTCTTTTGGTGTCATATTTGTAAGCGTTTATCTTGTATACAGGTAGTCCGTACTTTACTGCGTTTTTTGACCCTATAACGATTAACATTGTTGAACCGTCATTCAGTTTAAAAGATTTGAGTTTATAGCTTTTTAATTCTGTAGAAGGCCCTTTGAAAATACAAACCTCTTTGCCTGCACAGGCTAAAAATTCGTTTGATTGGATTAAAGATATGATAGCGCTAACGCAAAAAAGAACAATATAAAGACCTATAGCAATAATAGCAGTGCGCTTCAAGAAAAACAAAATTCTTTTTGCTTTATTGCTGTTTTCTAAATCTTCTTTGTGCCCCCATAACTTAGACCATATTTCTTTTAAATAACCCGTAATCTTTTCCACTGCTCACACCTCTATTGTTTATATCTAATCTAGTGTCGCAGTTGCTGCCGGCTGACCGCAGTCTGCAACTGCTCACCTTTTCAATGTGTCACTCGCCTACACTTAACTTCGTTAAGTTTCGGTGACAGGCTCACAAGTATCGCTT
>CALVAT010000095.1 GCA_944325565.1 Candidatus Gastranaerophilales bacterium | reverse complement strand
GTAGAGCGTAAGCGATACTTGTGAGCCTGTCACCGAAACTTAACGAAGTTAAGTGTAGGCGAGTGACACATTGAAAATGTGAGCAGGTGCTGGCTGCGGTCAGCCGGCAGCAACTGCGACACTAGATTAGTTGTTGTAAAAGCGTAGTATCTGAATTTGAAATGAAACTTCCGGCTGAAAATATAAAAATTTCCAATAATATTACATAATAAATATTATCAATAGATAAAATTTATTAAAGAGACTATGTTATACTAGAGCAATGCAGAAGAGAATAATTACGCTACTTATAATATCAATATTAATGATAGTATTGCCGGTTGAAGCAAAGACATTAAAAGGCGAAGTCAGATACACGGTAAAACAGGCAAGAGAAGAAGCCTTTTCGAATGTGGAATATACATTGCCGCAATCAATAATTAAATCTAATTTGATAGATCCTAATTACAAAGAAAACAAAAAGGCAATTAAGATAGGTGCTACGGAGTTAAGGGATAGGTATATTCAACATTTTTCTGATAGAGGGTATGGTATTTCATATAAGAATAATTTATATATAGTATATTATTATCTTGAAAATGGCCGCTTGAATTTGGTAGAGAAAATGGAAAGTTTGTCAGCTCCAATGAAAACAATGAGGTATAATACACAAGGCCAATTAGAAGAAATAAGTTTATTTATTACTTCTGAAAATTCATATACTTTTGATACTAAAGGTAATTTAAAGTGTCATTGGGTTGGTAATAAAGGTTATGATAAAAATGGTCGTATAATTGCTACAAGGTCATAAAGTAATTAAATGAAATATGAAACAGACACCTTTTTAGGTGTCTGTTTTGTTTATCGCAAAAGGAAAGGGAATATCGTAAAATGAGCAATCAATTTAATCAAACAATTAATACAAATAGTAAAGTAATAGACGAAATCCAAGAGATATACCAAAAGCTAGGAATTCCAGTAAATGGCTTGTCAAAAGAGTGAGGGCAAAGTTTTAAGATTGTTGGCTGAAGTTCAGAATGCCGAACAAGTGAAAGATATGCTATACTAGAGCAATGCAGAAGAGAATAATTACGCTACTTATAATATCAATATTAATGATAGTATTGCCGGTTGAAGCAAAGACATTAAAAGGCGAAGTCAGATACACGGTAAAACAGGCAAGAGAAGAAGCCTTTTCGAATGTGGAATATACATTGCCGCAATCAATAATTAAATCTAATTTGATAGATCCTAATTACAAAGAAAACAAAAAGGCAATTAAGATAGGTGCTACGGAGTTAAGTGATAGATTTATTACAATATTTTCAGATGGAGAGTATGGGGTCATTTATAAAAATAATTTTTATTTCGAATATTACTATTCATCTAAAGGCAAATTAATAAGTATCGGAAAAAGAAATCGTCTTATTTATCCTGTCATTACTTACA
Organism: Candidatus Gastranaerophilales bacterium; assembly: GCA_944325565.1. Lineage (GTDB taxonomy): Bacteria > Cyanobacteriota > Vampirovibrionia > Gastranaerophilales > Gastranaerophilaceae > Limenecus. Next base: position 5,004 of record CALVAT010000095.1, on the reverse strand, counting down.
TATATAATCAATATAATGAACTAACAACAGTTTCTTTGATTGTGAATGAAACCAATACATATAATTTTAGACCAGACGGTAAACTTGATTCTCATTGGGTAAATAATAATTGTTATGATATTAATGGTAATTTAGTTTTAACTAGAGACTAGTTTTGCATAACATAAGAAAATAAGCACCATTAGGTGCTTATTTTCTTATGTGTTTTAAATTGTTAATAAAGGAGAAAAATAATGACACAAAAAAATAAAACACAAAATTATGGTATAACAACATCAGACATAGACATAGTCAAACAAATCCAAGAGATATACCAAAAGCTAGGAATTCCAGTAAATGGCTTGTCAAAAGAGTTGGAAGAAATTTTAGACTTATGCAAAACCTACAGTGACAAAATGGAAGAAAAAAATCCATATAAAACATTAATGGAAACGCAAAGAAAAGCAAAAGAAGAAATGTCAACGGATCTCGATGCTTACGAAGATGCATTCGAAAAACGTGTTGCAATAAACAAATGGTACTACAACGAATTGAAAAAGCTTCAGCAAAACAATGCCGGTCTTTCACAGACAGAACAGAAAGAAGCAAGGAAATCTTTAGATGACCTATACGACAAACGTGCCCTTGAGGCAGAAGAAGAAGTATGGATGGAAAGAGGAGAAAAAATAGCAGGAATATTTCAAGACAGCTTTGACGGAATAATAAAGAATTACAAAAACTTTGGAGATGAAATGAAAGATCTTGCCAAAGATTTGTCTCTATTCTTACTGCAAGAAGCCTCCAAAACTGCAATGCAGCAGCTTTTTAGTACGAATAAAATGCAAGGATTACTTGCATCATTAACAAACATATCCCAGGGAGGCGGTTTTAAAGGAAGCGGAGCCGCGTTGATAAAAGGAATAGGCAGAGCCTTCGGAATATTTCACTCTGGGGGGATTGTTCCTGTGGGCGCGAATGCAGAAATTCCTGGAACAAATGAACAATTTGCACTTTTAAAAGGCGGAGAAAGGATATTAAGTCCGTCAGAAAATACAAACTATTCATCAGGCGGAGGGGTATCACCGGTAGTGTTTAATAACTTTAATATAAAAGCGTGGGATTCAAAGGACGTAAGAAAATATTTAACAGAGAACAAAGACCTGCTTAACCAGATAACGTTTGAGGGGATAAAATACAACAACAGAAATTTACGTAATATGGTTAGATGGGCTTAAAATTTTTGTACAATATTTATTTTTATTTACGGAGGTTTTATGGAAGAACAAATTAAAGAGCTTTTACAGCAGGTTGGGCGGCCTTACCAGATGTTCAACGATGATGGAACATATCAGGGGTGCTTTTATCCTGTGCAGTTTTTGTATCCCGATAAGCCAAGGTACAGGTTAAGGTCGGACGATGATGACCATAATTATTATTACGGGATTGAAAAACTTAAAGAACATTGCAAGGAAATATCCCCCGCTGAACTAAAAGCGGGGGATATTATTGCTACTAGATTCAAGGATGAATTGCATGTTGCAGTTTATTTTGAATACGGAAAAATTATTCACGTATTTAAGAACCACACATTACAAATAGGGAGATTGAAAATGTTTAAAGAGTTTCAGTCTTATAGGGTGATTATATGATTTTTACGGCGGCGGCTATTACAACCGCAATAACGGGCGCGTTAACTACCATGGGCATTACGGTAGCGGGCGCGTTGGCGACAGGTTTGACGATTGCTGGCTGGGTTGGGTCGGCATTGATATATGGCGGTATGGCTTTGTCTATGATGAATAGTAAAAAAGCTGACTTTGGGAGCCAATCACCGTCATATCAGGGGCGATTACAAACACAAACAGACCAGAATCTTCCCGTGCCATTGCTTTACGGTACTGTAAAAGTTGCAGGAAACCGTATCTGGCAGGATGAAAATTATCAAAAAACAGTAAAAAGAATAGTTGCTTTTTCAGAAGGTGAAATTAGCGATTATTCAGAAATTAAGCTAAATGATATTCCTGTAGAGGAAATTTCTGGTATTACTGTAAACCGTTATTACGGAACAAATACACAGAATGTTGATCCTATAGTAGGAGGGAATAATCAGAACGAAAGAGCAGAAAAAGTTGGTTCTTTACGCAACATTGCTTATCTGGCAATTACCGTGCCGAGAACTCAAAAAATTGACGCAAATTACAACCTCACGGCTGTGGTAAAGGGAAGAAAAATAAGGGTTTACAAAAATCCCTACGAGTATGAGGTAAAGTATTCTGAAAATCCGGCATGGGTGCTGTTTGACTTTTTAACCTGCTATAACGGCTTGGGCCTCGGGATAAATGAATACGGTAATATTGACGATGATATTGTCAAAGAGCTTTTTGACCTCGACAGTTTTATTGAATCGGCTGCATATTGTGATGAAATAGTACAAACACCGAAGCTTGATGCAAATGGAAACGAAACCGGCGAGTATGATAAAAATCCCCGCTTTACTTTCAATATGATATTTGATGCTCAGACTTCGGCAAGAAACCTGCTGGATGAAATATACCGCTCCTGCAGGGGAAATTTGTTCGTTAAGGATGGCAAGCTTCAGTTTAAAATAGATAAGCCAGAGCCTTTGGGTAAAATATTTAAGGATTACGATATTATTCAGGGGTCTGAAACTTTCGAAACCATTCCAAAGGAAGAACATTACGACATTTTAAAGTGTACGTTTGTATCTCCTGATCACGAATGGCAAAAGGTTGAGGCTACGGCTGAAATTCCTGAATATCGTGATGGAACGCCGATTGAACACAGTGTTGATATTTTCAGCTGTACAAGTTTTAATCAGGCCTCCCGTCTTGCCTGGTATTATGTTAACGCAAAACGTTTACAGCCTTATTTCGGCAGTTTTCAGACGGATTACAAGGGATATGACCTTGAAGTCGGAGATGTGATTTCGTTCGACTCAATTCTTATGGGCTTAAAAAGTTACAAAGTTAAGGTAACAAGTGTCGAGGACAACGGGGCTGGTATTTTTACCGTCAACTGGCGTACTTATGATGAGAGGCTGTATGACGATGAACTCGGCAGCAAAGAGCCGAGAGTACTGGTCAGCAATCTTTCCGATCCCGCAAAATATCCTGATGATGTACAAAACTTTAACGTTGTTCAGTCAAACAATCTTTTCAATTTTGTATGGCAGTACAATCAGAACAAAACAGATACTTATGAAATCAGAATGGGAGATGCCTGGGAAAATGCGGCGGTTATTCAGTCTAAGATTACAGAAAATAAATTTACCATGGAAATTCCTACAAACGGGGTTTTTAACTTCTGGATAAAAGCTTTTAACGGATATAATTATTCCCAGAATCCTACTCTTGATGTTATAAGTATCGATTCAATACCGAGCGTTAACGAAATAGTTAAAATTAATGTTCTTGATAATATTGCAGGAACTCTTGATGAAAATCTAAGAGTTTACAGAGATACAATAAAACTGGTTGAAGAGGATATAAAATGGCGCAATACTGAAGATTTCTGGTATAGTGCGGCAGGGTATTATCAAAGAGCTGGAATCTGGGGGACCTCTACTGCTAGCGAAGGCGTTTACTTAAGCCAGACTTATGATATCGGGGCGGTATTAGAGTGTATTGTATCTTTTGATATTCAGTATACTTCTGCTGATGAACAGAGCAATGTTCTGGTAGAGTGGGCTTTATCGGATGATGGAGAAAACTTTTCGGACTGGACAATTGTTAACACCGGAAAATATACTTTCAGATATTGCAAATTCAGAGTGACGCTAAAAGCTTACAACAATGTACAAACTGTATTAACAACCTTGAATGTGGCTGTAGATGTACCGGATAAGGATTTGGATTTAGAACTTGAGATTACGAACAAGAACGGGTTGACAATTAACTATTCTTTTATTCGTCCGCCCTCTATTGTTGCAACTGTTAACGATAACAACGATGCGTATGTTGTTGTGACTGAGAAAACAAATACTTATGCGGTATTAAAGGCTTATACAAATTCAGGTGAGCTTACTACCTGCAAATTGAGCCTTAGGGCTAAAGGATATTAACAAACATAATTAAAAGGAGGAAAAATGGAAAACCAATCTTACGTATGGACAGATAATCCTACAGTTTCCGGAGTATCGCCATGCGACACAGATGTGTTGAATGAGTGTTTGATGCATCTTAAATACAATCAACAAAAGGGTGACGGTTTTCAGCTGTTTGATATAAAGATAACAGACAGAAAGCTTGTCGGAGAAGAGGCTGTAGGCTGGGTTATTCAAGGCGGTCTTGTTACAATGACTTATCCTGATGCTGTTAACAAGATAATTGAAGAATTTGAAGATGGTGCAACAACGACATATAGAGGGATTAGTTGTGTACAATCATTAACAGGACATTATATTGCTGATATTGCTCAAAAAAATGCGATAGATAAATTATTTTCTCAAACGGGTATTGCAGAGTTTTACATTCTTGATAAAACGAACCAACAGTTTTATTTACCACGTAACAAATGGTTTTTGCAGCTTACAACGGATGATACGAAATTAAATCAGTTTAATGAAGCAGGTTTGCCTAATATAACAGGTTCTATATGGCCAAGATTCAATACTGGTACTACGTTATGGAATGATTCCGCTTCAGGGTGCCTGTATACTACAGGTACCGGTTCTGCTGAAAACAGAGGAGAAGGAGGCGCTGAAAGCAAACCGGCAGGTTTGGGCTTTAGCGCATCACGCTCATCTTCAATTTATGGTAAGTCATCTACTGTTCAGCCCATATCTGGTAATAAACTGCTTTATTATAAGGTTGGTAATGTAACCACAGGTGTTGGACAGATATTAATCGACGCTGAAGAGTTTTTGAGTGAATCTACACAACAGCTTGAAAATACTGCGCAAGATGGACTTGAGTCTATTGAAACTGCTATTGGCGATGGTATTTATGCTATTTCAAATGCATCAAATGCTTTAAAGCAAAATCAGATATCTAACTGCCTTTTAGA
>CALVAT010000094.1 GCA_944325565.1 Candidatus Gastranaerophilales bacterium | reverse complement strand
AGGATAACCATTTAAACGTAATTTTTAGCACTAGCCTTGCCATTGCGAGCATGCAACGCGTCAGTCGGTTATATAGTTTGCCTCAAGCTCCTCACGCGGCAAAAATGGATAAAGATCCTCCAGAGAAGGCGAAACCATTGTGCCGTCGTCGAGTTTTCTGGCCGAGAGTTTAGGAGCAAAAATATATCCCGGAGAAAGCATAACCTCGCACAGCACGGGGCCCTGCATATTTAACACGGCGTTAACCTTCTCCCGTATTTCTGACGGGTTGTCTATGGTTAGTGTTGGTAGATTGAAGGCTTTGGCTACCTTGATAAAATCGGGTATCGAAACACCGCTGTCCGTTGTGCAGGCTGTCATTCTTCCGTTAAAGAAATTGTTTTGCGTCTGCTGGATAGATATATAGCCGTTGTTGTTTAAAACAATTATTTTTACGGGCAAATTGTAGTGCACAATGGTCTGCAGCTCCTGAAGATTCATCATGATAGACCCGTCGCCTGCAATACAGACCACACTCTGTTTGTTGTTTGCTATACACGCTCCTATTGCGGCGGGAAGGTCATATCCCATTGACGCATCTCCGGAGTTCCATATATAGCGCTGATTCTTTTTAACTTTTCCTACCTGAAAAGGTATCAAAAACGCTGAGCCGTTTGCACAAACAACAACTTCATCTTCTTTAAAACACTGTATTAACTCATCAACAAAATGATACGGCTCTATCGGCTCCGGCGCAACTCTGGGCGCCTCTTCCACCGGCGGATATTTCTTCTTTATCTTTTTGCCCCACTCATTCCACTGTGTGCATTCCCTTTTTTCAACAGTGTTATAAAATTTGTTTATAAAATCTTTTGCATCGGCATGTATTTTAAGAAAAGGCGTTACAGTAGGCTTGTCCAGCTCTGCCTTATCTATGTCAACGCAAACAAGCTTTGCATTCTTGGCAAAATTTTCCCAGTTATAACTAACCTGACGGATGTTGTTTCTCGACCCTATTGATATGACCAGATCCGCATTCTGGAGTATAAAATTGCCGGCTCTGTTCGCAACAGTACCGATTCTTGCGCAAAAACAGGGATTCTCCTCAGGAATCACATCAAACCCGTTCATCGTTGTAACAACAGGCACATTGAGCTTTTGCACGAGCTTTATAAAATCGTCGATTGCGCCTGAAAGCCTTATGCCGTGACCCGCAATTATCAAAGGTCTTTTTGAGGAATTGAGCAGTGCCGATAATTTTGAAATTTCATCATCTATTGACGGCAAAACAAGCTCATCCTCACTCGGGTTGTATTTTTTGAGCTTTGTTTCATCAATCATAGCCGCCTGAACATTCATCGGAACATCTATCCACACAGGCCCCTTGCGTCCGTGAGTAGCCAGATAAACCGCCTTATCCAGAACATACTCTATATCGTAGGGGTCTGTGACCATAACAGCATATTTTGTAACAGGTTTAACGCATTCTATTATGTTAACCTCCTGATCTCCCAGCTGCCTGAGCGGTATATCAGGACACGAAGCCAGAGTTGTGGAGAATTTTACCTGACCGGATATGTACAAAACCGGCACAGAATCCGTCCACTGGCCGAAAACACCGTTAAGGCAGTTCAAGCCTCCGGGGCCTGTAGTAACGTTAACCACAGCAAGCTCCTGATTCACCCTTGCGTAGCCTTCTGCAGCTATTGCACATGCCTGTTCGTGGTGGTTGCAGGTATAGGGGATATATTTGCCGAAGCTGTCATTGAGGTGCATTGCGCCCCCGCCCGACACCATAAAAACGTTTTTTACGTTATAAACTTCTTTTAATCTTTTCGCTATATAATCAGACAGTTTAATCATTATAACAACTCCGCTAAATCAGCCAGTTTTTCCACGCAGCGGCAGCCATCTACAGGAGCCGGTGCAATCAAAAACGAATCTGCTCCATAGTCACGAGCCATTTTAACATCACTTTCGAAGCTGTCGCCTATCACGCAGATTTCTTCCGGTTTTATATCCAGTCCTTTTGTCATCGTTTCCAGCATCAGCGGGTTGGGCTTGCCGATAACAAAATCCGTATTTTTGTTCAGGGCGTTTTCAACCGCGCTGACAACAGGCCCCGCTCCCGGCATAATAAGCCCGTCGTTTCCGGGATAAGAGCGTTCCCTGTTTGCGATGATAAGTTTATAGCCCTGTTTTTTTTCAATATTCAAAAGTTCTGTTAAATCCCCGAGCCTGAAATCAGGCGTATACCCCACTACAACAGCCTCAGGATTTTTAGACACAGGGTCAATCCCGAAAGAGCTTATTTCCTGTTTCATTGACGGTGCGGATATTGAGTAGACATTTTTGTAATTATTGTCCGAGAGATATTTTGCAACCGCATAGCCCGAGTTAATTATTTCATCAAGCTTTACGTCAATATTCATGGAAGTCAGTTTTTCAAAAAGCTGCTGTCTTGTTTTTGCTGAATTATTCGTGACAAAAAACACGTATTGAGCGTGTTGTCTGGCTTTTGCGATAATTTCTTGCGCCATAAAAGCCGGTTTTGAGCCGAAATATATTGTCCCGTCCAGATCAAAAACTATACACTTATAAGCCAACAGAGCCTCCGGCTTCTCTAATGGAATCTTTGTAACGTGATTCCAGAACTTCTATTCTTTTAACGTCCTCTCTTGAAATCGCACTGTAAAAATTCTGTTTGTTTTTAATCCACATAAGCTCGAATCCGACAGCCTTTAATATACCTTTGTCGGTGTTTTCGTCGTGGATAGCCTTTTGTGCGTCAAAGATAACCTTTCTGGTTTCAAACCTTGTCAGAGCACCTTGAGGAAGTTTTTTGAAAAACGGAAGCGACATAGCCGAAACCCCGCCGCCTATGACCATATCTTTGTTATTTGCCTGCATTTTTTGAGCAATTTGAGTGGCATATTTTAGAATAATATCGTGGTTTATGTCGTCTTTGCTCATTCCGAGAGAGCCCGTCATATCGGTTCTTCCGAAAACAATCCCCGAAATACTTTTAAAGCTCGGGTTTGCAATAATTTTATCAAGGTTATTAAACCCTGTAATAGTTTCTATGTTGCAGAGAAATTTCACGGTTTTGTGCTCATCATCAGGGAACACAAAATGTGTCGCCTGAACATATTTTTGCATGGCGTAGTCGGTTTCAATCATCGGGGCGACAATCGTGTTCACGCCGATTGTTTTTGCGTCGAACATATCCTTAATTGCCTCGCAGCCGCCTATTTTTATTGTCATCTCAAGTCCGGCTTTTGTGACAACTTCTTTCAGTCGAAGCGCCTCCTCCATCCTTGTGCCTTCTGCTTCGAATTCTGCTTTTACCCCGATAACATGGTGATTTTCTTTCAAATCAAGCAGGGTATTGAGCATCTTTTTTTCCAACTCGTTCATAATCTCTCTCAAACTCTTAACTTGTTACTTATAAATACTATACATCAAAATAATAATTAAATAATAGATATGCGGCCGCCGCCTAAGCGCCGCAATTCAAGGTTTGCAGAACATATCTTGCGCGCTCTTTTATCTCCTCAAGGCTGGCATTTTTATAAAGACAGCGTCCCATACCTACAGCCACAGCGCCGGCGTCGAGGTAATCTTTAAAATCCTCAAGAGAAATCCCGCCCGAAGGCATAAGGTTCAAAAACGGCATGGGTCTAAGCATATCTTCTATATATTCAATCCGTCCCATAGGTTTTGCAGGAAAAATCTTTATTATAGGGATTCTGGCTTTCCACGCATTATACGCCTCGTTTGGGGTAGAAACAGTAGCAATATGCGCGATTTTATTGCCAAGGCAGTATTTTGCAAGCCCGCTCTGGAACACAGGTGATACAATAAGCTGTGCACCGTTTTCCACAGCCTCCTGAGCACACATTGCGGTGATAACCCCGCCCGCCATAACGACAGTATCGCCCAGTGCTTTTATCTCACCCAGTGCGGGGAGCATACAGCCCTTTTCAACAGTGATTTCAAACACCTTAATCCCCGCCTCGCGCATAACACGCGCTTTTTCTAAAGCCTCGCGAGGTTCTTCGGCTCTTATCACGGCAACTATTTTGTTTTCACAAATCGCTCTAACTGGATTCATTTTCTTCAACTATTTTGACAGCTTATCGTTTTTCTTATCGCTATTTAAATACTGTTTTTTCGTTTTAATTTTTATAAAATTAAAAACAGTTTTGTTATCTTCTTCCGGTCTTAAATCCTCATCCTCATACCCGAGCAGGATTTCCAAATCTTTTTTCAACTGTGTTATGTCATCATATTTTTTTAGCGCACCATCCAGCGCAATAGAAACATCTCCTGTTTCTTCGGAAACGACAAGGCACGCAGAATCCGAAACCTCGCTCATTCCGAGTGCGGCCCTGTGTCTTGTTCCGTATTTCCAGCTCAGCTTAGGGTCTTCAGTCAAAGGCAGCAGTACACCTGCTGATTTTATTGTGTCGCCTTCTATAACGACAGCTCCGTCGTGCAGCGGAGTGTTGGGATGGAAGATAGTGAGCAGAAGCTCCGTAGACAAAAGCGCATCCAGCTGTGTTCCAACATCAGAATAGCTGTTTACATCTTCTTCTCTCTCCAGCACCATCAACGCGCCCGTGCGGGTTTTTGACAGATATTTTACAGTTTCAATAAGCTCTTTTATTACGTTAACCTTCTGGGTTTCTTTGTTATTTTTTTTGCCGAAATGCTTGTGGAATATGTTAGATTGGCCAAGGTATCCCAGAAACTTTCTTATCTCCGGCTGGAAGATAATAACCGCGCCGAACATAATAACGCTGACCATTGTACGCAAAAATACGCCCAGAATGAACAGGTTAAACTTAATCAAAATCTCCGAGAACAACCACGCAAATAGCAGGATAAAAATACCTTTTACGAGTTTTTCAGACTGTGTTCCCTTAATAAATTTCTGGTAAATAAAAAACAAAAAAGCAGCGATTATTGCAACTTCTACGATATTAACCCAGCTAAAGGTTAAATGCAGAAATTTCAACTGGCTGATTAATATGTCTTTTATCTCTCCTAACACTTAGTGCGCCTTATTTTTCACCTTATTTTTTCAATCTATCCGGAATAACGTCGCAAGCAGTCAAATGCTCGTAGCTTTCTCTATTTATAATAATATCAGATTGTGAGTTATTTACAAGTACCGCAGCCGGTTTCAATACACGGTTGTAGTTGCTGGCCATGGAATATCCGTAAGCGCCCGTATCATAGAAACACAGCACATCCCCCTCTTTTAGTTCGGGAAGTTTTATGTCTTTTATTAATATGTCGCCTGATTCGCAAAAGCGCCCAGCTATTGTAACAGTTTCAGCCGGTTCTTCTTGCGGCCTGTCGGCAATCTCGGCAGTGTAAACAGCCTGATAAAGGCTGGGACGGGGATTGTCCGCCATACCGCCGTCTACTGCAACGTATTTTCTGCCTTTGGGCACCTGTTTTGAGCTTCCCACAGTGTATAGAGTAACGCCCGAGGTTCCTATTATGCTTCTGCCCGGTTCTATATGGATTTCAGGTTCTTCGACGTTATATTTGGAAGCGTTGTCCTTGATTGAGGTTATGATTTTGTCAGCAATCTCGTTTATAGAAGGCGGGCAATCGTTTTGTGTATATTTTATGCCAAGTCCGCCGCCGAGGTTTATATGGGTGAGGTTAAGAGAGAATTTTTCTTTCAATCGTCCCATTTCTTTAAGCAGAACCTCTACCTCATCGTAATATATATTTGTTTCAAAAATCTGCGACCCGATATGTGCATGGAGCCCGACAAGATTCAGATTTTTGTATTCGTCCAGAATAAGTTCTACAGCCTCATCCACCTGAGTCAGGTCAAACCCGAATTTTGAGTCAAGATGGCCTGTCTGGATATATTCGTGAGTGTGGCACTCTATGCCCGGAGTAACTCTCAGGAGAATATCAACGGTTTTGTTATTTGATTTTGCAACCTCGTTTAGCAGCGCAAGTTCAAGAAAATTGTCCGCAGAAACAAGCCCTACACCTAACTCCACAGCCATTTGCAGCTCGTCATAAGATTTGTTGTTACCGTTAAAAAGGCATTTTTTCATATCAGCGCCCGCGCTTTGAGCAGTATAAATCTCGCCGCCTGATACCATATCAAAGCCGAACCCCTCTTCATCAAGGATTCTGACAACAGCTTTTGTCATAAAGGCTTTTGAGGCATAGAGCATACTTACTTTAGGGTAGGATTTGAACGCCTGTTTGTATTCACGAGCAATCGTACGTATGGTTTGCTCATCAAAAACATAAAGCGGCGTGCCGTATTGTGCCGCGAGGTCGATTAAATCACACCCGCCTATCTCGATATGACCTTTAGCGTTAATTTTTGTGGTAACAGGTTTTAAGTTCTGATTTGCTGTTGTCATAAAATATTTTTCTCCTCTATTGTTGAAAATATTTTATCATAAACCCGCACTGTCGTGGTTAATCGATATTTTGTAAACTTTTGTAACAAATTAAGTATATATTGAATATAGCGTTTTTATTTTGTTTTTATATATATGTAAGTTA
>CALVAT010000093.1 GCA_944325565.1 Candidatus Gastranaerophilales bacterium | reverse complement strand
GCTTCGGATTTTTCGGATTATGAAAGGGTAAGATAAAACCTTTTTTAATCAAAACATTATAGGTTAGGCATATTAAGTTTTTCTAAATCACTTTTATCTATTTCATAATCTTCGGACGGATTTTTTATATCTTTGTTTTTAATATTTGTATAATCCGTATCAATCGTATTTAATCCTTTGAGTCTTTGTTTTGCTTCTGTAGAATCAGGTCTGGCGTTAATTGCATTTTGATAATGCAATTTGGCTTTGTCTATGTCATTAAGTTTTTCGTAACATATACCGAGTTTAAAATTTGTATTGTAATCTTTCTGGTATCCATGTGAATATGCCCAGGTATAAAAATCTATCGCCTGAAAATATTCTCCTTCCATAAAGAACGCTTCTCCAATATAATAACTGACTTTGGGATTGCGTTCATCCACGTTTAAAGCTATCATCAGAGCGTTTTTTGCATCTCTGGTTTTGCCTTGATAAAGAGAGATTCGCGCCATACCTACGAGTGAGTTTTGATTTGAAATATCAACACGTGAGGCTTGATAATAATAGTATTTTGCAGCGTTAAGATATTTTTGAGCATCTTTTTTATCCGTTAGTTGTTCATAATAATTGAGAATTTTATCCCCCCGTGCGCAATATGAGTTTGCTTGAGTTTCATCTTTAATTGTTTCAGCCTGTATAGGATTTAGGCCGGTTGTAGATAATATGATTACGGATAATAGTATTGTTATAAAAAATTTTTTTTTCATATAAAAATTGAACTTAATAATTCACAACATTCTAATTATAACATCATTAAGATGTGGTATAAATAAAAAAGACATACATTACAGGAGTGAAGAGTGGTTACAAATTTAATCTATTTTTATTTTCTGTTTTTTGCAACCATATGTTGTGCTCTCGGAGTGATATTTGCTCCTATGATGTATTTGTCTGCTATTGCTTTATTTTTATTTATTTGTTTCTCAAGTCTTATATATTTGTATTTAAATTCTGTTTATCTTTCATTATTTCAGTTTATATTGTGCGGATTATTTTTGTCGGCGTATATTGTACTTTTAATAAAAAAGATAGGGAGAATAAATTTAAGATTGGGGCTTGCACCTGTTTCTAAAATCCTTGTAAGCAGTGTTTTTGTCTTGTTATTTGGCGGATTTTTCGTTTTGTATTTTTTGCAGGAATTTGACAGTTCTTTGTATTCTTTTTTCAATACTGTTGTTGAAAAGTCCTTTGGTTCAGTTAATTTTAAACATTATCTTTATCCCCTGAGCCTTGTCGGAGTTTTTGTTCTTGTTTCTGCTGCTGTTCTGCGGGTGTTTTTGGATAATTCTTTAAATACTGAGCAACGGACGGAAACAGAGGAGAGTAAGATATGATTAATGCACTGGTTAATATAGGTCTTGCTCATTTTCTTGTTTTATCTCTTGTTCTGTTTTTGACAGGTCTTTTGGGAGTGTTGATTTCTCGTAATATGTTAAGAACAGTAATGTCACTTTTTGTAATGTCTGTGTCTGCTGTTATAAATTTTGTTGCTTTTGGATATTATTGTGACAGCAGTATGGAAAATGCCAATATGATAAGTATTTTTGTACTTATACTGACTGTTATACAGACTATTATTGCGCTTGTTATTTTGTATAAAATTTATCAGGCAAATGAATTTCTTGATGCTGAAAAAATTAAAGATAAGGAGAATTAATGGAGTTTTTTACAGACAATATAAATCTTGTGGTTTTTCTGCCTCTTATTATGTGTTTGATAATAGGGTTTAACCGTCTTATTTCAAATCGTATAGATAAGCCTACAATTTTTGCAATAAGCATAATATCTGCTTTTATATGTATGATATTTTCTGCAGCGGTGTTTGATTTTTCTGTGATAAAAAATATGTCATTAACACAGAATTTTTTGTGGATGTCACTAGAAAATATAAATCTTTATCTTGGCACATATTTAGATAAGACAGCTGTAAGTTTTGTTCTTATAACTAATATTGCCGCATTTTTTATACAGAATTTTGCATTTTTTAAATTGCGTACTCATAATGATTTTTCCCGTTTATTGCTTTATATCAATTTTTTTGCAATGGGGCTAAACGGTATATTTATAAGCTCTAATTTGTTTCAAACATATTTGTTTTGCGAAGTTGCCGGTGTGGCGAGTTATCTTTTGATAAACTTTGATTTTGAAAATAGAGCAGAGTCCAAGGCCGCGATAAAATCTTATATCTTTAACAGGGTTGGGGACTTAATTTTACTTTTGTGCGTGCTTGTTACGATGTATTTTTCTGTTGTATATAATGAACTTTCTGATATTTCAGCATTGTCATATTCTAATATGAATAATATAGCCGCAGGTATACATTCACTTATGAGTGAGCCTGTTTTTGTGTTTTTCTGTTCAATGCTGATGTTTGTTGTAATAATGAAATTTATGCAGGCGTTTATTTACATAACGTTTGAGTCGAGCAATAAGACTAATACTTCAAAAATAATTTTATACCAGAACAGCCTTTTTGCGCTTGCCGGTATATATCTGTTTATAAGATTGAACCCGTTCTTTTTTGAGCTTTCAAAAAATTTCTGGTGGACATTGCCGGTACTTATTTTGATATTTCTGTTTTTCGGAATTGCAAACAGACTGTTTATGCCTTTTTGCCGTATTGCTGGTTGGATAGAAAAATATATTATTGAAACAGTTATAAATTTTATTGCTCTTTTTTTCAGAGCACTGTCATATGTAAGCGGACGTTTTCAGGGCGGAAATTTTCAGTCTTATCTGATATATTCCCTTCTGGGGCTTATTGTAATACTGGCGTTTGTTTTAATATTTTATGTTTTACTTATAAAGGTTTAATTGAGGGGTTTATAAATGAATTTTTTATCTTTAATATGGTTAATATTTCTTCCGGTTATCGCAGCAATAGTGATAATGCTTCCGGTGTTTCCAAACCATCAGGTGAGGATAAGACGTTTTGCAAAATGGTTTGCCGGACTGCATTTTGTATATGCGCTTTTGTTTTTGTTGTTTTTTGACACAAGTATGTACGGAATGTCTTTTGAAAAAGAACTTACCTTTTTTGGTATGAGCTGGCTTAAGACTCTCGGAATAAGCGCTAAATTTGCGCTAGACGGTATGACATTGCTGCTATCTGTTTTGACGGCATTTATAGTTCTTATAACGCTGTTTATGAGTAAAATGCATATAAGAACGAAACATAAACTTTATTATTCAATGGTATTTTTGCTAGAAGCTGCTGTTTTAGGCATATTTTGTGCTAAGGATATGTTTTTGTTTTTTGTTTTCTGGGAACTGTTGCTTGTGCCAGTTTATTTTATTGTTGCTCAATGGGGAAATTCAGAGGCAAGAGGTGCTGCTATAAAGTTTACACTCTCTTCTTTTGTTGCAAATATGTTTTTGTTTTTTGGAATGTTAATTTTGTATTACTATAATTTTGCAGTAAGCAATGTTTTGACAGCCAATATCGAATCACTGAATATGGACGAAAAGATTTATCCGATGTGGTTTCAGATAATGGTGTTTGTAAACTTTCTTATCGGCTTTGTTGTTCGGATACCTCTTGTTCCTTTTCACAACTGGTATCCTGATATCCAGAGCAAGGCAGCTGCCCCAGTGAATATATTGCTTGCGGGTTTGTTAAGCGCAACAGGTGTGTATGGGCTTATAAGGTTTAATATGCAGGTATTCCCTGAAATATTCAAACTTTTTGCTCCTGTTTTAATGGTATGGGGATTGCTTAATATAGTTTATTGCGGAGCGTTATCTGTTATTCAAGCAGGTGTGAAAAAAATGGTATCATATTCTAATGTTGCAGCAACAGGATTTGTTATGCTTGGTCTTGCTGCATTAAACCAGACAGGATTTAACGGTGCTGTGTTTATGACAATATCCTGTTCTATAGTGTATAGTGCTCTTTTTGTTGTAATTTCAAGTGTACAATTTAGAACAAAGACAACTTATATTACGGCTCTTGGCGGTCTTGGACAGGTTATGCCAAAGTGCATGTACCTTACACTGATTATATGTTTTGCAGCTATAGGCATACCTTTTTTGATGATGTTTACGCCCAAATTAATGGTGTTAGCAGGAACAATGCTTTCTAATCTTGACCAGCAGCTGCTTGTTAAAATCAGTGCTGTGATAGGACTTGTTGCTATGATGGCATCAGCCGGATATATTCTGTATTTCTTTTATAAGGTATTTTGTTCGGTTCTTCTTGAACAATGGAAAGGTATTAAGGATCTTTCGCCACAGGAGACCAGTGTACTGACGGCATTGTGCCTTGTTATTGTGTATTTTGGAATAAACCCGATGAGTATTATTCAGATTTATCAGTCTGTTTCGAGTATAATTTTGGATGTACTTCAGGTGTGAAAAATTTACAGGTGTGAGTGAACAATAAATGACAGAACTTATATCCGCATATTTACCGGAATTTATTATACTAATCTTTATTATTGTTAATCTTGTGTTCTCGTTGTTTGCGGGGACGTCTGTGTATCGTATATCAAAATGGACAACAATTCTCGGTATAATTCTTGCAATAGGTTCGACAATATATTTGCAGATAGATCCTGAGGTTTTTGCCTTTGATAATATGTTTCTGACAAATATTTATACTGTATTTTTTAAAATACTTATATTAATAAGCGGATTCTTTCTTGTTTTGCTTTCGCGCAATATGATACGTGAAAAACGCGATAGAGCATCGGAATATTTTAGCGTATTTTTGTCGGGCTTGCTTTTTGCAATGTGTGCGGTAAGCTCTGTCAATTTTGTATCACTTTTTGTTGCTCTTGAGGCACTTGGACTTAGCTGTTATTTGCTTTTGTCTTTGAATAAAAATCCTAATGCAAAGCAGCTTACCTTCGGGTATCTAGTACAGGGGGCAGTTGTGTCATCATTCTTTTTGATGGGTCTTTCTATTATATACGGAATGTGTGCACAACTTGATTATTCAAAGGTCAGCCTTTGCTTCAGTCAGAATCCTTCTCAAATACTTTTGACCTTTGCTTTGATTCTGATGATTTGCACAATGCTTTTCAAACTAGGTCTTGTTCCTTTTTCCAGCTGGCTGAGTGATACTTTTGAGGGTGCGAATTATCCGATAGGTGCATATATGTCCTGTATACCGGTGCTGGCATGTTTTGGGGTTCTGTCCAGAATTTTGATGACCTTTCTTGCTTATACGTTCACAATGAAAATTGTTCTGGCATTTATTGCTGTATTGACAATACTTTTTGGCTCATTATCAGCTATAAGACAGGAAAATTTAAAACGTTTGATGGCATACTCAATGAGCGTGCAATCTGGAATAATGCTTCTTGGTTTGTGTGTGTTTTCGGTATATAGCCTTTCGAGCGTGTTATTTTACCTGTTTTGTTATGTGTTTGTTAATATTGGGGCTTGGGCTGCAATAATTTTACTATACAATTCTGCAAAACTTGAAAAACTTGACGACTTAAAAGGTATTTTGTACCACAGACCTTATTATGTCATCGCCTTTACAATCATACTCATTGCGCTGGCAGGTGTTGCACCAACTTGCGGGTTTGTTGCCAAACTGTATGTGTTTTCTGCGGTGGCACGTTCCGGATTTGTATTTTTACCATTTTTAATTGTGGCTCTGCTGGCTTCGGTAATTATGATATATGCATACTGGCGTATAATACGTGCAATGTTCAGACGTATTGAAACGGAAATAGTTGCTGATACAAGGCTGATATCATCAAAGTATATTCTTTATGCTTGTGCTGCAGCATCTGTGGTAATATGTCTTTTTGCTGATAAAATAATACGTTTTTGTCAGCTTGTTGCTTATTATATGTAATTTCTTGTTATTTGAGATGTTAAGTCCCCGTGTCCCATTTTTGGCTTCTCCTTAGTCATTTAGGGGGGCTCTCGTCATTCAGAACCTTTGCTTACCGTGTCATTCTGAGTGCAAAGCCCGAAGAATCTCAGAAAATTTTTCTTAATTGTTCTGTGCCATCCTCTCCGCGTCATTCTGTACTTTCCTCCCAACGTCATTCTGAGCGAAGCGAAGAATCTCAGAAAAATTTTCTTAATTGTTCTGTGCCCTCCTCCCCACGTCATTCTGTACCTTCCCCCCCACGTCATTCTGTACCTTCCCCCCACGTCATTCTGTACCTTCCCCCCACGTCATTCTGAGCGAAGCGAAGAATCTCTAATTATGCCCAAACATGTAAAACCGGTCAATTAAAGTTTGAGTGTCCGTTAAAAAACTTTCAATATTCCGAAAACCTACATTATTTGTATGATTTTGCTAATTTTTATTGTATTTATAATCAGAATAAATATTAACTTTTGTAAAAAAATTAATCTATACTGAATAAATGATGTTATAAATTCCAAAAAATGGGAATATATATAATAGATACCTTGGATAGAAACATTGAGTATGGAAAATAATAAGTTGGGTAAAAAACTCTGTATAGCTTGTTTTTTGACCGCTCTAATCGCGGCTCCGGCTTGTGCTGCGCCAGAAACCATGGACGAGGCAGCCACAACACCGCCCGTACCGGTAGCCAGAGAAGCCAAAGCCGA
>CALVAT010000092.1 GCA_944325565.1 Candidatus Gastranaerophilales bacterium | reverse complement strand
GTTCATACAGAAAGTAACACAAACCTGTGCTCGGCAACTCGGGCTATATAAATTGCTTTCCTTTGATATATTAAAATATTTGTTATAATTACATAGCCCTCAAACAAACCTCGCTTGTAGTTGTTTGTGAAACTTTCTGTAATTCACTCCACAAAGGTCGGATTTTTATTATTTATGTTAAGAAAAAATTATTTCTTTCACCTAATTACGTAACATATACAAGAATGACGTAAAGGGAAAGCCTCGGAATGACAAAAAGCCTATAACCCCCTCTAAAACTTCAAATCCTTTATATCCATATTAAAATTCAAATCAACATAATTAAAAATCTTTTTAGGAATCTGAGGGTTGAAATAATAGTTGTTGTCACACGGAGAGAGCTTTAGATAGGTATATGACTTGTTCTTTGCGTTAGCCGAGAGCAAAAACTCGCGCCCCTCTGCCTCGATAATAATATACCCGTTTCTCGACTGCATCTCTTTTATCTCGTAACCAAGCGAGTTTGCAGCAGAGAGCGCAAGAAAATACAGCTTGCCAAAAGGAAGCTTATAAAGCCTTATGCAGTCATGATAACTTGTGTAAGACGCTTGAGTCTGTTTGTGGGTTTTGTCCAGAGTGGATTCGGCTCTGCTTTGTGCACATAAGGAAACTAAACTCACCAGAACAAACAAAACTGCAGCTAACCTGCGTAGCGTTTTTTTCATTTTATTCTCCTTCCTCAAGCCAGTTTGCCCCCCACTCCATATCCACAACCAGCGGCACCGCAAGCGGCTGTCCCAGCTCCATCGCTTCTTTTGTCAGTTCTTTTACCTTCTCAAGCTCGTCTTTGTATGTTTCGATAATGAGTTCGTCGTGCACCTGCATGATTATTTTTGATTTAATTTTTTCTTTTTCAAACTTTTTGTCCAAATCAATCATCGCAAGCTTTATTAAATCAGAAGCCGACCCCTGCAGCGGAGTGTTTATCGCCGCACGCTGCGCAAATTCTTTTATGCTGTGGTTTGTGCTCATCAACTCATCAAGCAGATATCTTTTTCTGCCGTAGATAGTTTGTGCATAACCGTTCGAGTAGGCTTTTTGAATAGAAGATTCCATATACTCTTTAACCTGCGGATAAGTGGCAAAATATTTGTTAATAAATATCTGCGCTTCCTCATTTGAAATCCCCAGCGCAGAAGCCAGCCCGTAGCGTGTTTGGCCATATACTATACCGAAGTTTACGGCTTTTGCTCTGCTTCGCATTTCTTTGGTAACTTCATTCAAACCTACAGCGAATACCTTTGCGGCTGTTTGTGCATGGATATCCTCACCCGAGTTGAAGGCATGAATTAAATTTTCATCCTTTGAACAGTGCGCAAGCAGCCTCAACTCTATCTGTGAGTAATCCGCCGACAACAACACCTGATTTTCTTTATCCTGAGGAACAAAAGCTTTTCTTATCCTTCCGCCGAGTTGCGTTCTCACGGGAATATTCTGCAAATTCGGATTAGAAGAAGACAACCTTCCTGTCACGGTGATTGTCTGGTTATAGCTTGTGTGGATTTTTCCGTCAACATGGCTTATCAAATCCGGAAGTGCATCAACATAAGTGGATTTCATCTTTGCGTAATGCCTGTATTGCAAAAGACAGTCAGCTATTTCATACTCTTTTGCAAGCTCCTCGAGCACTTTTGCATCCGTGGAAAATTTCTGAGCGCCTCTTTTCTTTGTCTTTGGCTGAATTTGCAGCTTTTCAAAAAGAATCGCTCCGACCTGTTTTGGAGAGTTTATATTAAACTTTTCACCGGCAAGAGAGTAGATTTTTTCTTCTATCTCTTTTAATTTTTCATCCAGCTCTTTGTTCAGTTCTGCAAGGTATTGCGTATCGAGCGAAACTCCCTGCGCCTCCATCTTTGCTAGCACAATAGAAACCGGCAAATCCATATCATACAGCAGTTTTAATCCGTCGTCATCGAGCTTTTCCTGCCAGAAACGTGTAAGCTCTAACGTGGCGAAAGCATCATCACACGCGTAATCAGACGCCTGTTCAACAGGTACATCATCCATGGTTATCTGGTTTTTGCCCTTGCCTATCAACTCTGCAATCTCTGTCATAAAATAATCGAGGTTTTCGGCCGCCTGCACCTTGAGTCCGTGTTTTCTCGACGGGTCATTTATATAGCTTGCGAGCATTGTGTCAAAAATTATGCCATTGATGTGTATGTCGTATTTTAAAAGCGCGTTTATCTCATACTTTGCGTTTTGAAAGGTTTTGTATAAAGACGGTGATTCCAGTAAAGGCTTGAGCTTTTCAAGAACATAATCCATCTCAAGCTGTTCTCCGACTTTATGGAAAACAGGTATATAGAAGGATTTTGTCTGGCCGCGTTCTTGAGAAACAACTACTTTCCCATCTTTTGCCTGAATCTGTTCGTTATATGCTATAGAAATCCCGACTAAATCAGCCTCAAGCGCGTTAACCGACGTTGTTTCCGTATCGATTGCAATAAGAGTTTGTTTGTTTAAAACCTCGATTAAATCCTCAAGGTCTTTTTCTGTGACAATGGTTTTGCGCTCGTTTACCAGTGCCGGCTTAGCGTTCACAGCGACAAACAATCCGAGCTGCTGTTGCGTATCTGTTTCAACCTTTGCGGCAGGTGCTTGTTCAAGTTCAGTTTCTTTAGGTTTTGCACTGCCGTCTTTAAGACTTATAAAATCAACAAGCTTTTCATCAGCCATTTGTTGCCGTTTCATAACGGCATTGTCAATGCTTTCAGGGCGTGAAGCCACAGAACACACGCTGAACGGGCGCAAGATTTCTTCAAGATTTTTTAAGTAGCTGAAAAACTGAACCCGTTTTAAAAAGGCGCTTACCTCATCTATATCAGGCATTTCCAGTTTTGTTTTATCAAAATCAAAATCTATATCAACATCGCGTTTTATTGTGGCGAGGTAATAGCTGAGTTTTGCGTCTTCTACCCCGTTTTTGAGCTTTTCTTTGAGAGATTTTCCCTCGACCTCATCAGCGTGAGAGAGCACGTTATCGAGTGTCTGGTATCTATCCAGAAGCTTTACGGCTGTTTTTTCGCCAATTCCTTTTATACCGGGGATGTTATCAGAGGTGTCGCCTCTAAGAGCTTTGTAATCAACAACCTGATCCGGATATATGCCCAGTTTGTTATACACGGCGGCCCAGTCATAGTTAATAAGTTCGCCTTTTGACGGAATCAAAACACTGACAGTGCCTTCCCTGTCAATAAGCTGAAAAGCGTCCTGATCGCCGGTAAGGATAATTGTTTTATGTCCCAGTTTTGAGGCTTTTGTAACAATGGTTCCTATAACGTCATCCGCCTCAAAGCCCTCTTTTGTATAAATAGGGATATTAAAAGCCTTCAACCCTTCCATAATCAGCCCCATCTGGCTATGCATAGTGTCCGGCATCTGCTGGCGGTTAGCTTTATATTCTTCATAGCATTCTGTTCTGAAAGTGTGATGGCTTACGTCAAAGGCAACTGCGATACAATCGGGGTTAATCTGCGGGTTTTTAAGAAGGTCAAATATCGCTTTAAAGAATCCAAAAACAGCCCAAGTAGGCTCTTTATCAGAGGTTTTCATGCCTGTTCTCTCGAGTGCATAAAAGCTTCTGAAAGCAAGTGCGTGACCGTCTATCAAAATTAGTGTTTTACTGTTAACCATACTCCCCGCCTGTATTTATATTTACTTAGGCATTTTAGCATAAATCGTGTTTTTTGTCCGAGATTAAAGATAAATTTATAATAAGGCAATTTTTAAGTTTCACATGTTTTATACAACTATGCAGATAAACAAAGATTACAGCAAGGGCTCACCCTATATAAGAGCGCAAAATCAAAAAGTCTTTTCATCTCAGGACGGAAAGATAGCACGAACCTTGAACAAAACCGCACCATACCGTAACCCGCTAGACACAATTAATGGAAAACCGCTTGGAGGGTTCTATCCCGATGCAACTGCGGAAGATTTGAAGCTGCTTTTGTCAGGAAGTCAGAGAGATATTCTAAAAAAATGCTCTTACGTAAGCCCCAAAGACCTTAAGACCTACAACATACTTTTAAAATCCAAAAACAAAGACGGAACGCTCAATGTGCGCATACTTGACGATTACGGAAAATTTATAAAAGAAGCGCAAATTAAACCTAAAAAAGTTATTGTGCTGGACAATTTTTTGCGTGCGAATGTTCCTTTAACCTTTGACAATCAACAAAAAATCCCGCACGGCGAAGTTGTCAAAAAAATAATTCAACGAAGCAATCCCTTTAATAATTATGAGTTTATCGATGTTAATGCAGGTGAGGACAAACTCAACCCGTCTAATGCACTGGAACAATTGTTACAACGCGTTGAAGCAGGCGAAAAAATAGACGCAATCTCCTGTTCGTTCGCTCAGGAATTAAGCGAAGAAGATCTGGAAAAACTGTTCAATATAGAGCTTAAAAACAAACCAATGGTTGAACAAAAAGAAATTTTACAGATATCAGCCAACAGCAATCCGGGATTCAAGGAGTTTCAAAATATATACAAAACCATTGAACAGCTGCATAACCACGGAGTCAAAATTTTTATCGGAGCAGGAAACTCAAACAAAATCGTCGACGGAAAAATAGAAAACGCAATAAACCTAGACCTGTTTGCAAACGGAACTCAAGGGGTAGGCGCACTGGATAATGACAATAAAATCGCCGGATACTCCGCCAGCAGAAAAAGTATTTTTACACCTCATTACGAAAACGGTGATTTGCTTATAGAATACAGGCGGGGAGGCTTCAACATTGCGGGCGGAGCCGGCATAGATGTTCCTTACACAAAACAGGTACAGGATTTATACAAAGAGATACAAAAACTCGATATAAATTCCAGAGATATTGAAGAAAAAGACAACCAGAAATTTTACAAAGGCATCCCCGTCAAAATTAATTACGGCTGCTATGTTTACCCGTCGGCTATAGCACGCGGAGGTACATCGTGGGCAACCCCGAGACGCACCGCGGAATACACAAAATACCTTATGTTAAAAGACATAATATAATGCATAAAACAAAACATCATATTACAATCCGTTTTTTAGTTTGTAACAGAATATCTTAACAACTGAACAAAACGCCTCTTTTTTCGTTATATAATATGTGTACTAATATTATTTATTACGTGTGAGAAGGAGAAGATAATAAATGAAAAAACTACTGGCAGCACTCGGGGTATTCGTAATGGCAGGTGTCATGCTTGCGGCAAACGCAGCAACAACCACTCCCGAGCAGGTATTAGCTTTTTTTAATAAATATGTAAGCGCGGCCAACAGCTACAGCGAAAGTATCACGGATTATTACTCGCCCAATGCAAGAATTATAAGGGTCGTAATGAAGCCGGACGGCACAACAGCAACAGTTACCGCCAACACAAAACAGTATTTTAACCAGATGAGGCTCGGAGCCAACATCGCCAAAATTAATAAATACAAAAACTTCTATACAGACCGCAAAATCACCAAGCAGGGCGGAGATTTTAAAATCACATGTTTAAGACAGCCGTCCACAAGCGACTACAAAATTCCGGCTCACTTTGTAATCGGGCTGGATGCTAACGGTGATTTGAAAATTAAAGAAGAAATGATGTATACAAAACAGCAGAAATTCTTAAAATACGCTGACAAAAAGTAATTACTCATAAAGTACACAACGAACATAATGAGAGTCTGAAATTTTAGTTATTTCAGGCTCTTTTTGTTTGCAAACATCTTTTGCATAAGGGCAGCGTGTGTTAAAACGACAGCCCGAAGGCGGATTTTTAGGCGAGGGCAGCTCGCCCTCCAGCTTTATTGTATCAGACTCCTTTTTATGAATAGAAGGCACAGCGCTTATCAAAGCACGTGTGTATGGATGTTTCGGATTTTCAAACAGAGCATGCGCCTCTGAGAGTTCTACAATATCCCCGAGATACATAACAGCAATCCTGTCACACAGGTATTTTACAACGCCCAAATCGTGAGATATAAACAGTATCGTGAGGTTAAGTTTTTCTTTTAAATGTTTTAAAAGAGTTATTATTTGCGCCTGAATACTCACATCCAGAGCAGAAACCGGCTCATCCGCAACAAGAAAGTCCGGCTTTAAAATCAACGCCCGCGCAATGGCGATTCTCTGTCTTTGTCCGCCGGAAAACTCATGCGGATAACGTTTTAAATCCTCATCGTTCAAGCCAGTAAGATTGATTATCTCATGTATTCTCGAGTTTATCTCGTTTTTATCGCGGATTCCGTGTACAACAAGGGGTTCTCGCAAAATTTTGTATATAGTCATCCTCGGGTCAAGGCTGGAATAGGGGTTTTGAAAAATCATCTGGGATTTTTTTCTGAAATCTTTAAGCTCTTTATTTTTAAGCTCAAGCACATTACGGCCGTCAAAGTTTATTATGCCCTGAGGTTCAATAAGCTTTAGCACGGCTTTGCCCAGAGTTGATTTGCCGCAGCCAGATTCTCCTACAAGCCCGAGAATCTCGCCTTTTTTTATTTCAAGATTTATGTTGTTAAGTGCGTGGAGATATTCTTTTTTAGAACTCCAGCTCCCGGACAAAATCCTGTAATACATATTCAAATTTTTTATATCAACAAGCGTTTGCATAAAAATATTATAGCCGCTTATCGCGCAAATGCCTATAATCAGTTTGTTAGATTTTTATAGCCGGCATGGCACAGAAATGGTATTACAACACTTTGCTAAGCAAATACGTCATTCTGAGCG
>CALVAT010000091.1 GCA_944325565.1 Candidatus Gastranaerophilales bacterium | reverse complement strand
CCCGTCAATTCCTTTGAGTTTCACACTTGCGTGCGTACTCCCCAGGCGGGATACTTATCGCGTTAGCTACGGCACTGTAGGGGTCGATACCCACAACACCTAGTATCCATCGTTTACGGCCGGGACTACTGGGGTATCTAATCCCATTCGCTCCCCCGGCTTTCGTTCCTCAGCGTCAATAACGGCCCAGTAAAGCGCTTACGCCACCGGTGTTCTTCCTGATATCTACGCATTTCACCGCTACACCAGGAATTCCCTTTACCTCTACCGCATTCTAGCTTGCCAGTATCCAGTGCCGAACTGAAGTTGAGCCTCAGGATTTAACACCAGACTTGACATGCCGCCTACGAACTCTTTACGCCCAATGATTCCGGACAACGCTTGCACCCTCCGTATTACCGCGGCTGCTGGCACGGAGTTAGCCGGTGCTTCCTCTGTGGGTACCGTCATCGTTCGTCCCCACTGACAGACCTTTACACCCCGAAGGGCTTCATCGGTCACGCGGCGTTGCTGCGTCAGGCTTTCGCCCATTGCGCAAAATTCCCTACTGCTGCCTCCCGTAGGAGTATGGGCCGTGTCTCAGTCCCATTGTGGCTGATCATCCTCTCAAACCAGCTACTGATCATTGCCTTGGTGGTCATTTACACCGCCAACTAGCTAATCAGACGCAGGCTCATCCTTTAGCACCGGAGTTTTCAAGATAAGTATCTCAACTTAGCTCGTATGGGGTATTAGCAGTCGTTTCCAACTGTTGTCCCCCACTAAAGGGCAGATTTCCTACGTGTTACTCACCCGTCCGCCACTTTCCACAGGAGCAAGCTCCTGCTTCTCGTTCGACTTGCATGTATGAAGCACGCCGCCAGCGTTCGTCCTGAGCCAGGATCAAACTCTCCGTTGTCAGAAAGTTTATGTCCATCGGAAGCTTTCGCTTCCTGCTCGACTTTGCTTTAAATCGTGTCCGTTAATTTTATTTGTTGTTGAATCAACAGGTATTAATCGTTTTTAGCTATTCTATTTTCAAGGTTCAATTCTGAGGTTTACTCAGAACCAAATAAATCTTTTTCAATCGAAATTGTCCAGACTTTATTTGGTGAAAACTTTCTTGGAGTTTGTTTTCACCTTACTTAGAAGGTATTCCCAACTCATCCTTTTGACGTTACTTCATCGTAACACTTCAAATTTTGTTGTCAAGTGATTTTTTTAATTTGTTATTAATTAAATTTTCAGCTTATTAATTTTTCAAACCATTCCAAACAAGAACTAGTTTTTAAATCTTTGATGAGCAACTTAGAAAGTAATTTTTGAAACCTTAGAGGTTTTGTTCTTTCATTTTTGCTTCCGTGGCTCTCACCACCGTGGCCCGCTGACCACTCTATTAATGTAGCTTAAAGAAATTTTTATTTCAAGCATTTTATTTAAAAAATTTTTCTATTTTTTAGACTTTTTTTGAAACCTTACTCTACACAAGGTTTTTGGGGTTTACATTTCTTTATAATTTATTTTTTTCGTATTTGTTTTAGAAATTTTCATGCAAATTACGCATGTTAGATGAGGTGACATGACACTCAATTTTATAAAATAATCATGTATCGACATGTATAAAATCAAAAAGGAGAAGTCATACATGAATATGCACAAGAATATGCTCAACGCCCTATTAGCTGGAACAGTTTTATTGACATCAGCAACTTTTTCTCTAAAAGCATGCGCACAGGACATGCCATACGAACCGGTTTTTGAAAACGTTCCTATTACAGAATCTATTAACACTGCGGCTAAGACAGAGATTGCCCAGCCAAAAGCTTCAACAATGACACCTGTTGAACACATTGCAAGCACGAGCACAACTGCAACATCTACTGCTTCTACATCAGTAACATCTCCTGAGTCAGGCAGTCTGCAAAACGCTTTAATGCAATTAGACAGCGCACAGGTAGATTTAAGAAACCAGTTGATTCAGTACAAAAGCGAATACACAGATCTGGACAACCAGTACCAGAGCATCTCAAAACAGAGATCTGACAAAGCAAAACTAATAAAAGAAACTGAAAAGAAAATCAAAAACTTAGATTCTACAAAAGAAAAAATCAGAAAGAACATGAACTAAGTAAAAATGAATAAAAACTAAAAAGACGGCATGTAAAAATACATGCTGTTTTTTTATTATTTATAATTCCTCTTTGCGTTTTTCCTGAAGCGAGCCTTGAGAATCTATATCTGTAACAAGTTTTATAATCGCATGAATAATTATCAAGAGCTGTGGTGTAACTTTTGAATTTTTGGAGAAGCTTATATCTGTTTCGTTCTTTTTTTGTTCTTCATCTATATTTTTTCTAACAGTATAGGTCGGTGGGTTTTTGAGCATGAATTTTGTATCTGATTTAACAGCCTCATGGAATTTTTCTTTGGGGAAATCTGCGCTGCAGTTTACGTCCATGTCATAGCCGTCGTTTTCTTTATACAAAAAGATTTTAACTATACCGTAGTTTTTTGTTGTTATATAAATAGTTATTGTATCTTCGGCGGAAGATTTTTGGCCGTTATCGTCGGCCATTGCGCCGAAGTTGAAGCCCGTGCTTTCATTGAGCGGAAGCCAGGGCAGATACATTATCATAAAACTTTTTAAAATTTGCGCCTGCGAAGCGTCATTTGCAGGAATGCAGGCATTTATCAAAGCTGATATTTCTTTTAGCTGCTGAGTGTTATAGATTCCTGACTGATTCATTGTCGCAATCATTTTAGCTATTTTTTCAAGCGCTGTTTTCCCGTTTGTTTGCAGCAGAACAAGGAGTTTTGACAGGTCGAGTTCTTTATTCATCAAAGCCATAAGTTCCTGAGCGGAGACCTTTTTTCCGTCGGTGACAACTGTTTCCAGAAGTTGAGCAATATTTTCGGGGAAATCAAACAGATGTCTCATAAGCCATGACTGCTGTGTGAGAGAGAGTTCTTTAAGCATCATCTGAGTTTGGAGAATATTTTGCTGCTGGACGAGGTTTTGTGTAATATTTTGAGCGGTTTGTTGAACCATTTTCATGGCTTCTTGTTGTGCGCGCTGAAAATTCTCGTTAGCAACTTTGCCAGGCTGTTGCTGGACGGGTTTTCCTGTGCTGTAGTCGAACACATTTTTTAGAAACTGGCCGAGGCTCAAATCGCTCATGTTATGCTTTCGTTGTTTTATTTAAAGTATAATATTTTTTTGTAATAAATCCAGAGTTTTAGAATTTATTTTGCTGGCTTTTTTCAAAGACTTCTCTGCTTTTAGCCAGTGCTTTATGTTTAAAAGAGCACATGCCGTTATCTCTGTCAAAGACCCCGATACTCGTAAGTCTGTTGGACACAAACTCATTTATATCCGCCGGAGCAATAAACAAAGCGCAATCAGGTGAGCAGACATCGTTGTTAAAAGGGCATTTTTTCATAATCAAATTTCTCCTGTCCCGTACATATTTTCTCACTTTTAGGCGGCATGTGCATACGCATTTCGGGTGATTTTTCAAAAACATGTCTTAACAAAATTTAATAATGTATTATAATAATCATGACAATCCCTAAAAAATCCGTATATATTAATTGTTAATAAATTAGGTGTGTGAAAGGACTGTTATGATACAAAATCTATTAGGTTTAATTTCCCAGACATTGACTCCCCGCCAGACAACGGCTATCAGCACAGTTCGTCCCGCGTCATCAAATCCGTTTGCTACTCAATCGACAAATCCTTTTATGCAAAATTCTTCAGTATCATCAAATTTTTACGGAAAGAACCAGCCGGTAAGGGGCGGTTATTTTGCGGGGTATTATAACGGAAAGCCCAATATAGTCGGAAGAAAACTTTTTGTTGAAGTGTAGTTGATGGTGTCCATTATTTTAAATGGGCAGCAACGCGTATTCAGGCACTATGTCTGGCTATGCACGACCATGTCTACTAAAAAATTCAAAACAAAAAGATTCTTCACATTCGTTCAGAATGACAGCTTAAATTATCATTTGAGCCCACACGTCATTCTGAGGGCGCAGCCCGAAGAATCTAAAGCTCCTTTGTCACTATGTTTCCTCAGGATGACGAAAAATATGCAATCCTGAAAAGTAAAGCCAAAATCTATCATTTCCCCGACAAATATTATTCATCATTAAGCGAGAGCACAGCCATAAAAGCTTCCTGCGGAACTTCGACGCGGCCCACCGCCTTCATACGTTTTTTACCTTTTTTCTGTTTTTCAAGCAGCTTGCGCTTACGGGAGATATCCCCGCCATAGCACTTATCGAGCACGCTTTTTCTCAGAGCTTTTATATTAGTTCTCGCTATAATCCTTCCGCCGACAGCGGCCTGAATAGGCACCTCGAACATCTGGCGCGGAATAATGTCTTTAAGTTTTGCAGTAAGTTTCTGACCGACATAAAAAGCATTGTCTTTGTGAACGATTGCGCTCAACGCGTCCACAACCTCGCCTGCCAGCATAACATCGAGTTTTACGAGATCCGAGCGTTTGTACTCCTTAAACTCGTAATCCATGCTGGCATATCCCTTTGTACGTGATTTTAACTGGTCGTAAAAATCTACAATAACCTCGCTCAAAGGCATTTCATACTCAATATCAACACGCACCTTGTCAATGTAGTGCATATTTACGAAAATGCCGCGTTTTGTCTGGCACAAATCCATCAATGTGCCTGTATATTCGTTAGGAGCGATGATATTAACCTTCACATAGGGTTCTTCTATGTATTCTCTGTACTGCGGGTCAGGAAGGTTAGCTGGGTTATCAATCTCGACGACCGAGCCGTCTGTTTTATGCACGCGATAAACTACAGAGGGCGCTGTTGTTACAAGCGAGAGGTCATATTCTCTCTCAAGTCTTTCCTGCGCAATCTCCATGTGCAGCATCCCAAGAAATCCGCACCTGAAGCCAAACCCGAGAGCAGAAGAGGTTTCCGGCTCAAAGGTAATAGAGGAGTCATTGAGCTTTAGTTTTTCCAAAGACTCTTTCAAATCCTGATAATCATCGTTGTCAACGGGGTACAAACCTGAAAACACAACAGGCAAAGCCTCTTTATACCCCGGCAAAGGTTCTGCAGCGGGTGTATCAGCCAGCGTAACCGTATCACCGACAAACCTTGTCAATTCTTTAATCGAGCAGGCCATATATCCTACATCACCTGTACAAAGCTCATTTACAGGAACTCTATTGGGATTAAGGTATCCGAGTTCAGTAACCTCATATTTATTGCCGGAGGCCATAAACTTGACTCTGTCGCCCACTTTTACGCTTCCGTCCACGATTTTGAAGAAGCATAACGTCCCGAGATACGGGTCATACGCACTGTCAAAAACCAGTGCCCTCAACGGTTTGTCCGAGGTATCTTCCGGTGGCGGAATAAGTTTTACAATCGCCTCTAAAATATCTTCAATACCTATACCCGCTTTTGCGCTTGCAGGGATGGCGTGTTCGGCGTCTATGCCGAGGACTTCTTCTATTTCCTCTTTTACCCTGTCGACATCGGCCGAAGGCAGGTCGATTTTGTTGATTACGGGGATAATTTCAAGATTCTGTTCAATAGCAAGATATGCGTTCGCCAGTGTTTGTGCTTCCACGCCCTGTGTTGAATCCACGATAAGCAAAGCGCCTTCGCAGGCCGCAAGGGAGCGTGAAACCTCATAAGAAAAATCAACGTGGCCGGGGGTATCAATGAGGTTGAGTTCATATTCCTGCCCGTCTTTCGCTGTATATTTCATTCTGGCGGCGTTAAGTTTTATGGTTATTCCGCGTTCTCTTTCTATATCCATAGAGTCAAGAAGCTGATTTTGCATATCACGCTGGGCAACCGTGCCTGTGTATTCCAGCAAACGGTCGGCAAGTGTGGATTTGCCGTGGTCGATATGCGCTATTATGCAAAAATTTCTTACGTTTTTAATGTTTCTTCTTGTCATAAGCTTAGTATATATAAAAAGCTCGGGGCTGTCACTAGATATTTTATTCAGGGTAGAAACCGCCGCCAGGGACTATGACCTCTCCCATCCTGAAATAGTTTTGTCTATTTCAACAGGTTTAATTACAACAAGTTTTTTGTTTAAAGATAATAATCTGATTATTTTGTTTATTGTCAGGCTTTTCTCCTGAACAATCACTGAATCTATATCATCGTGTTTTTTGATATAGTCCAAAAGTTCATTAAAAGATTTTGTAAAAGTCTTTTTTATTTTGTATCCTTCAATATTTGTACCCGTAAACAAAACAGCATTTTTATCTTTTTTAATTTTGTTTGTCATAAAACACATCTTTTATATAGAACTATTTGTCTGTTATTTTATATCTACAATAACACTAAACTTTTTATATGACAAATAGTTCTATAAAATTAATTGGTGAAAACATAAGAAAATATAGAAAAATTAAAGATTTTTCACAAGAAAAGCTTAGTGAAATGGTCAATGTTACACCTGATTATATTTCTTTAATAGAACTGGGAAAAAGAACACCAAGTTTAAAACGATTATACAAAATAGCGGAAATTTTAGAAGTAGAACCTTATAAGCTTCTAAAATATGAAGAAAACCTGTCGGGATAGCAGGTAAGCAGACGACTATAGCATTCATAAACATCCATTCTTGTACATATTACTTAATTTTGTGGCAAAAATTGTTATAAATATTCTGAATTTTTATTCTAATATGCACTGCTTACGTTGTAAGCAGTAGGGGGTTCGGGGCGAAGCCCTGATGGAACTGGATTAGAAACAGTTGTGTTTTGAGGTAATTTTTACAGCAGCTTGTCGCTGAAAAATTACTAATAAAACACTTTACTGTTTCTTTTGATAAGCGCCGGTTTCTTTCTTTTGGTTCGTTTTCTTTCTTTGCCTGCAAGAT
>CALVAT010000090.1 GCA_944325565.1 Candidatus Gastranaerophilales bacterium | reverse complement strand
GCTGCAAGATGCGGGGCAAAATCATCGTTAGCACATAGAGCAATGTTCATTTTTAATCCCATATCTCGTTCCATATATCCTTAAACGGTTTTCTAACAAGCGGCATCAGTTTTATTTTTGTTCCCTTTAATACAGTGTTTTCAAGTGATTCCATAATTTTTACTATATTAATTGTAGCGACAAGCACACAATCAGGATTCAATGATGCAATTTCCTCAGGTGCACAAACCTTGTAACCTAGAAACTCCTCATCTTGTTCATGGTTTGTAAACTTTCTATCAGAAACTGCTATGATATTTAGCGGGGACAGGTCATAGTTGTTTTTCAGCACTTCAAAAAAAATGCCTGTTCCGTATATCACAATTGATTTATTTTTCAGCTTTTTGTTTAGCTTTTCAAGTTGCTTGGAAAAATTAACTTTTTTCAGGTATTCAAGATGAAAGTCTTTGTCCATTTATGCGTTCTTTTTGTTCTTTAGCTTTTTTAATGCTAGCATTGAGCACATAAAAATGTCAATTTTGTAGTACCTGATGCCAACAAACTTATTCTTCTGTATGATATAATCTCTTGCAATTTATGTTATAAAAATAAAATGAACGAACAAAAACCGGATATAGTTGAACAATATTTCAAAGCGATGGAGCAGTGCAACTCTTTGAGCTGCCAAAAGGTTATTTTTGAGCCGTCCCAAAAAAGAGAATGGTTTTATGAGGATGATTACTGGTGCTATTTTGAATTTTTGTGTGAGGATATGGATTACAGACTGGTCAGAACACAGCAAAAAATTTTTGATGACAACTGTATGATAAGGGATATGAGCTATGAAATAAAAATGCTCTTAAACTACTATCATTTAAGAGGAACCGTCACTATAGGCAAAGAACTGCTGTCTACATATATTGTCCGGTTTGAAAAAGAAAGAGAACTCAATCCGTCTTTAACTCCGGAAAAATATAACTTTGATTTGAAACTTACAGAAGAAGAAGCTTTGAAAAAATCGGATAAGATTGCCAACAGAATATTATGGGGTTGCCTCAGTCTTATATGTATAATTATTGTATTATTTGGATTGTTTGTGTTATCAGTATTTTTTGCCCAGAAAGTAGAGGCAAAATCAAAATATTCACAAACTTTTATACAAAACTTTTATCAATGTACTCCATACCGAGAGTCAAAGTTTAATACGGCATACAATTCTAATAGTACATACGAAATAAAAGGCTATGCTCCTGATGGCAGTGGTAAATGCGTATATGTTGAAACAAACAGCTGGCTCAAGGGAACTAATATTACGACCTGCTATTTTGATACAAAAAATCAAAGAGAATATTTAAGCGCTATGCTTGAACCTGATAAGCAGGGCTCTGTGCTAGTAAATGGCATGCCTGTTGTTGGCAAGAATGAGGATGTGACTTATTTGAAATATTTTAATGATCCCAAAGTTTGTCAGACAAAAGCTATTCATAATTAATATTGAATTATCCGAACATAGTCAGGGCGAGTGTGTTTGAGCGCAGCGAGTTCGCGAGCTTGAGGTGAGGATTAGTTAATGTTAAAACGGAGTATCAGGTATAAAAAACAATATACTCTTTTGCTTCTACTTTCGGATGAAAATACTACATAATAAATATTTTAGCTGTTTTTTTCCAGCAGCATTTTTATGCTGACAGTGGAAAAATTTTTTTTGTTATATTTGTTTTCCAAAAAAGTTTGTAAATCATCAGGCGGAAATTTTGAGGTGTGCCAGTCTTTGAATTCAAGAACTTCAAATTTTGAAGTAAATATAGTTTGTCTATAATCATCGTAGAATAATCTGTTTAAAAAATCTGTGTTAAAAATCCAGCTGCTTATATCCTGTGCAATTTCAGGACTGTAGCTTTTTAAAAGGATTCCTTTTATTTCCTCTTGAGAATAAATAAGATGAGCCCATGGCGGCAATTTTATGTTGTTAAAGTTAATTATTTCATTATCTTTTGTTTTATATCCTGTATGGCTGCCTTTATAACAAGACCAGATAGGCCCCAGAAGCGCAGATAGCTTTCCTCCCTTTTTCAAAATTCTATACATGTTTTCAACGCCTTTATCAAAGCCGTTTATGTGTTCAAAAGAATTTGTAGCGAAAATAAAGTCAAACTCGTCATCTTCGCCAAAGTCAAGAACGGAACGTTTAAGCAGTCTGTAATTATCAAAAGGCTCCCAATCTTGTTTAAAAGCAGGATCTATCCCTGTCCAGCTTTCTACTTCTAGAGTTTTTGTAACTTCATACGGAGTTCGCCCGCCTACTTCAAGAACCTTCTTTCCTTTAAAAAGCTCTTTTTCAATACAAACTTCTATGTGATTTTTTTGCCATACCGGAAGCTGCATAAAAATAGTATTATCCATCAGCACCTCTTATGTTTTATCAAATTTTATATCAAAAAATAAAACAAAAAACGAACTTTTTTTCATGATTATCGTTTATAATTGTGTAGGTATTATTTTTTAGAAGGAGAAAAAATGAAAAAGTATTTTACGGCTGCACTTATTGCTGCACTGACAGTTGGATTTATTTCTACAGGGACTTTGAAAGCTGCTGCCAATGCGGTAGAAAGAGGTTTTGTATCTGTTTCGACATCGGCTAATACAGAGCTTCCGCCTGATATCGTGGAAATTAATATAGCTGTACAAACAGAAGATGCAAAATCTTTGCAAAAAGCTACAGACGAAAATAAAGCAATTTCGGATAAAGTATACAGCGAGCTGTCTGCAATGATAAATACCCAGAACGGCGATTATGTAAAAACAACAAACTTTAACGCAGCGCCCGTTTACAGCTATAAAAATGATAAAAAGAACTTAATCAAATATGAAGTTTCTAACAACGTAATTGTACACACAAAAAATATCAAAGATGCCGGCAAAATGATTGACAAAGCTATATCATCAGGTGCAACGAATATTAATGATATAACTTTTTCTATCTCATCTTATGACAAACAATGCGATGAACTGCTCTCTATCGCAGGCAAAAAAGCTTATTCCAGAGCTGCGATACTTGCCTCAAGCGCTGGTAATACCCTTGCCGGTATAAAAAGTGTAAACGGAAGCTGTTCAACAAATGATGTTGTAAGACCTCAATACAGAATGCTTGCTAAAAATGCATCATTTGCGGGTGCTTCTGCTGATGCAGCCGTTGAAAGCGCAAGCCCGATTCATGGCGGTGTTATAAAACTTTTTGCAAATCTTAACGCATCTTATTTTGTTAAGTAAAACCTACATATATTAATACTTAGTCCCGTCTTTATAAAAAATAAAGAGCGGGACTTTTTATTCTATTAAAGAGAAGTTTTCGGGAAGCTGGCTCATAAGCTTTTCAATAAGATCAGTAAGCGGTAAATCCAATCCCTCTGACATTCTTAC
The DNA here is from genome assembly GCA_944325565.1 of Candidatus Gastranaerophilales bacterium. Taxonomy (GTDB): domain Bacteria; phylum Cyanobacteriota; class Vampirovibrionia; order Gastranaerophilales; family Gastranaerophilaceae; genus Limenecus. The sequence goes on along the minus strand of CALVAT010000090.1, from coordinate 3,773 downwards.
AATGGTCGAAAACTGCGGGTCTTTTATCCCTTTTTCCATATCGGCCCACATAGATTTTGTCATACCTATTTCAGCAGAAATCAAAGATATAGACTTGTCCTTGGCGAGCCTGCTGTCTTTTATTATTTTTGCGAGTTCTTTTTGAAGGATTTTTCTGTTTTGTAAATATTTATCGACCATTTTTTTTATATTAGTTCTAAAATTAGAACTATTGTGCTGATATTAGAACAAACCTGCATTTTTTCTAATTTATAATTCATAGAAGTTTAAGATATTAATTTGAAATGGGATTTTGATAATGAAAAAGCTTCTTAAAAATGTGTTTTCTATTAAAAATGAAGGGGTACATAAACTAATAAAAATCTGTGGTTTGAAATTAAAAGTAAAAAGCAAATATAACAGGATTATTCAAAACATAAATCAAAACAAAAAGTTTACAGAAGATTTATTTAACAAACTAAAATCCCAGCAGGAATTTATAAACAAGGTTAATTTTCTTTTAACAAAAGGTATAAACAAAGAACAGCTTTCTTATGATATAGAAAATTTTAAAAATTCAGGTATAAACGAACAGCCGAGAACTCCCAAACTTATTGTGTCGCTGACGTCTTTTCCTGAGAGGATGTATGACCTGCATTTTTGCCTGTATTCTCTGTTAACACAGACTCTAAAGCCTGATGAGGTGATATTATGGCTTGCAACCGAAGAATTTCCTAATAAAGAAGCGGACCTTCCTCAAAAAGTATTACAACTAAAAGATAACGGATTAACTATAAAGTGGTGTGAAAACATTGCTTCTTATAAAAAACTTATACCTGCAATAAAAGAATATACAAATGACATTATAGTGTCGGCTGATGACGATATTTTTTATCCATCTGAGTGGCTGGAAAGGCTTTATAACTCGTATTTAAAAAATCCTGACTATATCCATTGTCACAGAGCTCATAAGATTACCTTTGACGCTTTCGGTTGTATAGAACCGTATGAAAAATGGAAAAAATGTATTGAGGATAAGACTTGTTCTTTTTTGAATTTTGCTACAACTGGAGGTGGTATTTTATACCCTCCAAATTGTTTTTATAAAGATATTTTAAATGAAGATATATTTATGCGGCTTGCTCCACGTGCTGATGACATATGGTTCTGGGCAATGTGTGTTTTAAATAATAAAAAAATTAAAGTTATTGAAAATCCTATAAATCAAATTACATACACAAATCCGGCCAGAGAGCTTCAAATTTTTAATGAAAAGACACTCTACTCTACAAACGGTGCGGCCGGAGGTAATGATGAACAGCTAAAAAATATTTTTAATAAGTACACTTGTCTGAAAGACAAATTAAATAACAATCATTATGTTTTTGAATTATATAATGATGATATTTATAGTTATATTTTATTTTTAGACCATAAATTTGCATATGACTATGTGAAGCAATACATAAATAAAAATTCCAGAGTTCTTGAAATTGGCTGTGGCGACGGTTACGGTACAGATTATATTGCTGATTATTGTGAAAGAATAGATGCTGTTGATATTTCAGAAAGTGCAATAAAAAAGGCACAAACTATATACAAAAAAGACCATTGTAATTTTTATGTTTACGACGGGAAGAATCTTGAATTTGGCGATAAAACTTTTGATGTTGTGTTTTCTTTTCACGTAATAGAGCATGTTGACGATGTAAAATTATATCTAAATAACATAAAACGCGTATTAAAAGACTCGGGTAAATTTATATTGACAACTCCCTCCAGAACGCACAGACTGACGGAAAACCAGAAACCTTGGAATAAGGAACACTTACGAGAATATAATTCTACAATGCTTAATGCTGAAATTTTACAAGTGTTTGAAAATTATCAAATATATAGTGTTACGGCAAATCAGGAAATTTTAGATATTGAATTTGACAGAGTTGCGCCTAACCGTGCTGATTTTAATGGAGTGAGAAGGAATATAAATAAAGATGTTGATTACAAAAATATTTATTCTATAAATGATTTTAAGATATCATCTCAAAATCTTGATTCAGGTTTAGACTTAATGGTTATTGGTTCAAAGTTTAATTCTGCAAATTACTGGCGTGAAAGATATTTGAATAATGGCAACTCAGGTGCCGGAAGCTATGGACGTCTTGCTCAATTTAAGGCAGATGTAATTAACAGTTTTGTTAAAGAAAATAACGTTAAAAGTGTTATTGAGTATGGCTTTGGTGACGGAAATCAATTGTCATTATTTAACTTTGAACAATATTTGGGATTTGATGTTTCTGATAAGGTTGTTGATATATGCAGACAAAAGTTTAAGAATTATCCCGATTATGTATTTAAGAATCTAAAAGAGTATAAAGGTGATAAGGCAGAGCTTGTTCTTTCGCTTGATGTTGTTTATCACCTTATTGAAGATGAGATCTTTGATTCTTATATGAAAAGATTGTTCGCTTCAGCTGACAAATTTGTAATTATATATTCTTCTAACAAAAATGAGAAACATTGCACCCACGTAAAACATAGAAAATTTACGGATTGGATTGATGCAAATGTTTCTCACTGGAAGCTTCTTAAATTTATTCCAAACAAGTATACTTATGATGCGAATAATCAAAAAGAAACTTCGTTTGCTGATTTTTACATTTATTCGAGAAGTAAATAACCTAGAATGTGATTTTTAGGTCATTTCCGTTGTTATCTTCAAAAATGAATGTTAAATCCTGAATCTTGTCTAGATACAAACCCATCGCGAGAATCCTGAGATTTTCACCCTTCTTTATTGTATAGTCTTTCGGAAAATCATACAGGTATGGATTTTGTTCCAGTGTGCTTTTAAGTCCGTAATAGTCATCAATGAATGGAACGTATGTCTGCCAGTATTTTAGGTTCCTTACATTTACTCTTGTCCAGTGACTTTTTCGCGTTATGTTTTTGTTTGCATAATAGTCAGAATCAATACCTTTTAGCATAAGGTCTTTGTCTGTATTATTTGTTACTACATATTCATAAGGAACGCCTTCTTTGTATGAATATTCGAACTTAAATATGTTTTTTTCTATTTTAATGCCGTTTTTGTCATAAATATCATTGTGAATTTTTTGCAAAGTAATTGCTTTATCATATTGTTTGTACGGATTGGTGTTGAACCAGGTATCTATAGACGCAAACGCCGGTGCTGAAATAAACATAACAGCAATAAGTATAAATATCTTTTTCATCTTTACCTCCTTTTTTTATATATTTTTACATAACTTGGAAAAAATTTAACCCTAATAAGAATAATTCTTAATAAAACTTATCTTTTTTTTTAATACTATTTTTGTTTGATTTTGCATGTTATTGAATTAGCGTATTAAAAAAGACTCCCGAAGAAGTCTAAAAATGGGGCGCATTGTGGGACATTGTACGAACTTTTTGAAAAAGTTATATTTTGTTCGAGAAAAATTCGTGATAAGGAGCCAAGCGACGTGAACGAATTTTTTGAGTGACACATTGAAAAGGTGAGCAGGTGCTGGCTGCGGTCAGCCGGCAGCAACTGCGACACTAGATTAGATCATACCTTTGATTCTAAAGAATCACTTTTGCTTGATTCATCGATAAAAGAATATCGAATTAATATATTGTAACTATAGGATTGAAAAAATTAAAGATATAATTTATAATAAAAACACAGGGTGATAGTTTGCCAGACTATCGGAAACTCTGTACGAAGTCTAAACGGTTCTTATCTTTTATGATGAGAGCCGTTTTTTAATATGCACAAAATCAAAAAAATT
>CALVAT010000089.1 GCA_944325565.1 Candidatus Gastranaerophilales bacterium | reverse complement strand
TTTGAGTGACACATTGAAAAGGTGAGCAGGTGCTGGCTGCGGTCAGCCGGCAGCAACTGCGACACTAGATTAGTTTTTCAACGAATCTTCCGTCTGAAGTATATGAGTAAAAGAGTATCATAATAAAAAATCATTACTATTACTTCACGTTTCTATAAAATATGCTGAAAAAAAAGCCTTTGTGTGATTAAATAATTAATAAGAAAACATGGGGAATGGGGTAATTTAATGCAATACGTACCGTTACATTTACACACCGAAAACAGTCTTCTTGACGGCGCAATAAGAATTAAAGAGCTGTGTAAATTTGCTAAAGAAAATGACATGCCGGCCGTCGCATTAACAGACCACGGCAACATGTACGGTGCTATTCAGATGTATGAAACAGCTAAAGAAATGGGATTAAAGCCCCTTATCGGTTGTGAATTTTACGTTTATGACGGAGATATTACAGAAAAAAATCCCGCAAAAACCCACCCCTATCACCTTGTACTTATTGCAAAAGACCAGACAGGCTACAAAAACCTTGTGAAGCTCGTATCTATTGCAAAATGCAAAGGTATGTATTACAAACCAAGAATCAACCACGAACTTATCGAGCAGTACCACGAGGGTTTGATTTGTCTTTCCGCCTGTGTTCAGGGCGAAATTGCGCAAGGTTTTATCAGAGGAGAAAAAGAATTTTCTTATGAAACCGCAAAATTTTATAAAGGCTTGTTTGGCGACGATTATTATATAGAGCTGCAGGATCACGGGCTTGAAAAACAAAAAATGTCCAATCCGGGTATGATTGAGCTGGCAAAAGAGCTGGGGATAAAAATGGTCATAACAAACGATAGCCATTACCTCAGAAAAGAAGATGCGGACTGGCATGATACGCTTTTGTGTATTCAGACTAACGCACTTAAAGAAAGCAACGACAGGTTCCGTTTTCCTAATGACGAGTTTTACGTAAAAACACCCGAACAGCTCAGAGATTCTTTCCGATGGATGGATGCGGAGATGTTTGAGGAATGTATAAAAAATACAGTCGAGGTTGCGGATAAATGCCACCTTATAATAGAGATGGGCAAATACCATATACCGTATTTTGAAATTCCTGCCGGACATACATCAGAAACTTATCTTGATTATATGTGTATGAAAGGGATTAAAAAAAGATACGGGGCATTAACTCCTGAGTTAAAGGAACGTCTTGATTATGAACTCGGTGTTATCAATAAAATGGGGTTTGCCGAATACTTCTTGATTGTATCGGACTTCATTCAGTATGCCAAAAGAAATGACATCCCTGTGGGGCCGGGGCGTGGTTCAGCAGCTGGCAGTTTGGTTTCTTATGTACTTGAAATTACAGATCTGGATCCTATCAAGCACAATCTGTTGTTCGAAAGATTCTTAAATCCTGAACGTGTAAGCATGCCTGATGTGGACGTGGATTTTTGTGTTGAGCGCAGGGGTGAAGTAATTGATTATGTTACCCAGAAATACGGTGCTGATAAGGTATGCCAGATTGTTACCTTTGGTACACTTGCTGCAAGAAACGCCATGAAATCCGTTGCACGTGTTTACGACATCCCGTTTGCACAGAGTAATCAGTGGGCACAGCTTATTCCAGCAGAACCTAAAATTAAAATTGATGATGCTTTAAAAGAAGGAATGGAGCTTAAAAAACTTTACGATACTGATCCGACAGTTAAAAAGCTTGTGGATATGGCGAAGGCGATTGAGGGGCTTAAAAACAACACAGGCATGCACGCAGCGGGTGTTATTATCTCTAAAATGCCGTTATCCGATGTTGTTCCTGTTGAGCCTTCAAAAGAAGGAATTATCGTAACAGAATACACAATGATAGAAGATGAGCACATCGGTCTGTTAAAAATGGACTTTTTAGGTTTAAGAAACCTGACTATCATTCATAATGCCCTTAAAATGATTCAAAAACGTACTGGAGAATGGCTTGAAATTAACAATATCCCGCTCGATGACCGGTTGACCTTTGAACTGCTGCAAAAAGGCGATACTGACGGGGTTTTCCAGCTTGAATCGTCAGGCATGAAAAAACTTGTAAAAGATTTAAAACCTTCTGTTTTTGAAGATTTGGGTGCTTTAGTTGCACTGTTTCGTCCGGGGCCTTTGGGATCTGGCATGGTGCAGGATTTCGTTGAACGTAAACACGGAAGACAAAAGATTGAATATGCACACCCGCTTCTTGAACCTATATTAAAAGATACATACGGCACAATCGTATATCAGGAACAAATCATGCAGATATTCCAGACTCTGGCTGATTACTCACTGGGGCAAGCGGATAATGTACGCCGTATGATGGGTAAAAAGCAGATTGAAAAAATGGCAGAGCAAAAGGGCTTGTTTGTTGAGCGTTCTGCTGCTCATGGTATGACAGAAAAAGGAGCAAATGAATTATTTGAACAGATTGAAAAATTTGCTGCATATTGCTTTAACCGGAGCCACTCTGCTGCTTATGCATTTGTGTCTTACCAGACAGCTTATTTGAAAGCGCATTATCCTGTTGAGTATATGTCGGCTCTTTTATCGAGTGTGTCCAGTGATCAGGAAAAAACTCAACTCTATATTGCGGAATGTCAGAAAATGGGAATTAAGGTGCTTGCACCGGATATCAACAAGTCTAATGCAAAATTTACACCTGACGGCAATAATATCCGTTTCGGGCTTGCGTCTATAAAAAACGTGGGCGAGGGGGTAATTGAGCTTATTGAAAAAGAACGTGAAACAGAAGAAGGCGAGTTCAAGTCCCTTTATGACTTTTGTACCCGAATTGACACAAAAGCGCTTAATACAAGAACGCTTGAAAGTTTAATAAAATCAGGCGCTTTTGCAAATATTGAAAAAAGCAGAAAACAGCTTATAGAAAACCTTGAACCGTTGATGGCCTCGGCAAAACGTCAGAACGAATCTAAAATGTTGGGGCAGGCAAGTCTATTTGCCGGACTGACAACAAGCACCGGTGTAGAACTCGATACATATACGCTGACGGGAAGTGATGAAGAATTTGATGACAAGCAGATTCAAGCATTTGAAAAAGAATACCTTGGCTTTTACGTTACCAGCCATCCGCTTTCAAGTATTCTTGACAAGCTGCCGTTTTTGACAACGCACAATATTGCAGAGTTAAAGGATATGCCAAATGACAAGCCCGTCACAATTTGCGGACTTTTATCACAGGTAAGACAGATTCCAACCAAGAAAGACCCGACGAAATTTTTAAAAGCAGGTATTATTGAGGATTTGACCGGAAAGGTTGAGTTTGTCGCTTTTCACAAGACTCTTATAAACTACAATTCGTTTATTGAATCTGAAAAAAAAGTTATTATGTCTGGTAAAGTTCAAAAACGTGATGAAGAACAGTTCAGTATTGTTGTTGACTCTGTAAAAGCTATTGAAAATAGTAATATAGTAACAATTTCATTAAAGGATGAAATGAAATTTGAAGAGCTTGTTGGGCTAAAAGATGTACTTTCGCATTTTAAAGGCGGAGATCCTCTTGTTGTAAATGTAAAAGAGGCGGACGGAAGTGATTCTCGTATATTATGTGATTCTCATTTCTGGGTTGAGGCATCTAATGAACTTGTGCACGCTGTTAATAATAATTTTGCACAAAAGGTTGGAATCGCAGTAAAATCACTGGATGATTAAAAGTATAATGGCTATCTCTAAAATTTAATCCAGTGAGAAGATATCTTTCAAATCTTCATAAGTAAGCGATTTGCCTATATTTCTGTCAACAGAAATTACGCTGTCGACCAAATCTCTTTTTCTTGATTTAAGTTTTTGAATTTTTTCTTCAACAGTGCCTTTGGTAATCATTCTGTAAACAAATACCTTTTTGGTCTGCCCGATACGATATGCTCTGTCTGTTGCCTGATCTTCAACGGCAGGGTTCCACCACGGGTCGTAATGGATTACATAATCCGCGCCTGTTAAGTTCAAACCGGTACCGCCTGCTTTTAAACTGATTAAGAAAATAGGTATTGTCGGATCGGAATTGAATCGTTCAACAACTTCCTGTCTGTCTTTTGTGCTTCCAGTCAGGTATTCATGTTTAATACCTTCTTTAGTCAGCCATTCTTTAATAATATCAAGCATATCCACAAACTGACTGAATAAAAGCACCCTGTGTTTTTCCGCAATAATTTCTTCCAGCATTACTTTAAGCTGTTCAAATTTGCCGGACTGTTTTATACCTTTAATGTTTTCTTTGTCATAAAGTCTGGGGTGGCAGCAGATTTGTCTTAGGCGCAGCAATGCAGAGAATATAGACATTCTGCTTTTTTCAATACCCTTTTCTTCAATGGATTTAAAGAGTTCTTCTCTTGTTGAATCCATAACTTCAAGGTAAAAGTCTTTTTGTTCCGGTGTAAGTTCGCAGTATGCAACGTTTTCGATTTTATCGGGCAAATCTTTTGCAACGTCGCGTTTCATACGGCGTAATATGAACGGATAAATCTGTGATTTCAAACGTTTTTCAACGGTTTTGTCTTCACGTTCCATAATCGGTGTAACGTAGCGGTAATTAAATTCGCTCTTGTCGAATAAAAAGCCCGGCATAAGGAAGTCAAAAATAGACCACAATTCTTCGAGCCTGTTTTCTATAGGAGTACCTGATAAAGCCAGTTTGTGTTTGCAATTAAGCTGTTTAACGCTTTGTGCGGTCATTGATTCAGCATTTTTAATATTCTGTGATTCATCAAGAATAACATATCTGAATTCATATTTTTTTAGTTTGGCTATATCTCGCCTAATCAAAGCATAGCTTGTTATAATAACATCGTATTTCGGAATTTCTTTAAACAGGTCATTTCTTTCTGTTCCGCTGAGTTTTAAGCAGGTCAACCCTGGAGCGAATTTTTCGATTTCATTTTCCCAGTTAAACACAACAGACGTGGGGCATATAACAAGGTTAGGCGCTTTTTTGTTCTTTTCTTTTGCTTTTTGCAAAAGCGCTAACGCCTGCAGTGTTTTACCAAGCCCCATATCGTCGGCAAGAATACCGTTTAAGCCGTACTGGTATAAAAACCACAGCCAGCCAAAACCTCTTGTCTGATATTCACGAAATTCTGCTTTAACACCTTTGGGCAGACTTGGTACATCCATTGTTGAGAAGGTGGAAATCTGTTTCCAGAACTTGTTAAACCTTCTGCTCATCTTTAACTTAACTCCGAGGTTTTCCATTTCTGAAATTAAACCTGCACGGTAAGTTTTTACAATATATTTGTTGTCATCGTTTTTGTAAACATCAAATGTGTTGAACGCTCGCATCAATGAATAAATATCCATTGTCGGAACTTCGGCAAAGCCAAGATTTCTGATTCTTACGTATTTGCTGTTATCTATTGTAAGAGCATAAACATCGTCAAACGGAATGATTTCTTCACCTACACGTCCGTATAATTCGAGTTCAAAGCTGTCGGTGGAGTCAATTGCAAAGTCAATATCCGCGCAAAGTTCAAACGGGTCTTTTGTCAGCTTAAAGAATGACATATCGTCTTTTTCTTCAAACTTCCATCCGTCACCTGCCTGCTGGATGTAATAGTTATAAAAATCGATAGCGTTTTCTTTTTCCAGTGCAAGGTTATTTGTCTGCATCGGAGCAAATTTACATGCCAGAAGCATATTATAAGCAGCTTCTTCATGCTGCGGGTTTCGTTTTACCCAGTATAACAAATCTTCTTTAGGCTTTTTAATGGTTACATAGGGTGTCTTTTCAGTATGCTTTGAATAAGGAACACGGGTGCCGTCATATTCAAATTCCAACTCTGCTTTTAAAGAACCGTCATAATCAAGGCCGAGCGTAACAATATTTATCGGTGGCTTTTGCTCAAGCACAAGTTTTTCGATAGTTTCTGATACAGTTACTTTCATAACCTTTTGAAGTTTTGGAAGTTCTTCGTAAAGGAATTTAGCACCGTCTGCGTCTTTCACATCTGTAAAACTGGCTTTAATCAAATTTTGCGGCAATGCAGAAACAGGAGTTGTTGTAGGGAATATAACATTTTTGTATCTTCCCCATTTCAACTGGCGTGAAAAATATCTTATTTCTTCAAACGGATATGAATCGCTTCCGTCAGGCCGTTCCCATGACAGAGAAAGCAAGACGTTCCCTACCATTGAAAAATTAACGGAAAGTGCAAGTTCCCACTCTTGGTCATCGAATCTTAAACGTTCTTTTGTTTTTCCATCAATAACCTCTTCCGCTTTAGAAAGCAGCTGGAAAAATCCGTCAAATTTGTTAATGGGTACATCATACCAGCCTGCTTTTTTATCGAGTCGTGAACGCTGCAAAAGAAGTTGGAATATAGCAATATCAACCTTTTCTTCTTCATTTAATATAAAGGATTTATCAGTCCTTTGAAGCTCGATAATTGCTCTTAAAATTGCTTCCAAATCTCTTATAACTTTGCCGGTTTCTCTATCCATTACAAGTATGGAGAAGAAATTTTGTCTTCTTTTAGGATTGAAATGGAAAACATATCTACCGGTAGGGTGTTCGACAGGCGGCACGTCTTCATCAGGGTATTCTGGTTTAATTTTGTGCACGCGTTCAAGATATTCGTCATAGACTTTATCTTCTATGATTTTTAATCCTACAGCGATAGAATGCTTGCACCATTCTTCCTTTAACGGGCAGCTGCAGTCAGCTTTAACACCGTTTTTAGTAAAGGTAAGGCTGGTTTCATAAGCATCTTTAAAGTTGCCTTTTACGACAGCATCGACTCCGGCTATTTTGGTATCATAAGACAGGACTATGTCCTTTTGAAAACCTTCATAGCCCCTTCTCCAACTTCCCGGGGTAGCTTTATCTTTGATGTATTTGTAATTGAATTTGCAAACGCTCATTGATTTTAAATATATAAGTAAACAAAAATTGCTCAAACAAAAGAAAAACATTTGACCAACAAATCAGCCAACCACTCTTTTGCTCAAATAAACAATAGCAGCAAAAAACCTTTTATATGCTGCTAATAAAAATTATACACAAAATTTTGAAAATAACAATACTTGTTTTGTATTTTTTCTATAAAAATGTTGGCGATGGTGGTGAAGATAAAATATGGGATGAATGCTTTTTTAATAGTTTAGTTTTTTTATTTGTTAAGTTGGTTTTTAAATGGCAATTTGTGTATGTTGATAATATTTATTATGTA
>CALVAT010000088.1 GCA_944325565.1 Candidatus Gastranaerophilales bacterium | reverse complement strand
AAATAAAAAAGAAGTAAAAGAGTATATTATTTTTTTAACCTTTACGCAGTTTTATACAAAAACTTATCCGAACATTGTCAGGGCGAGTGTGTCTGAGCGCAGCGAGTTCGCGAGCCTGGGGTGAGGATTAGTTAATGTTAAAACGGAGTATCAGGTATAAAAAAATAATATACTCTTTAAACTTCGCTTTGGAACGATTTTAAGTACAGCAGAAATAAATAAAATCATACATAATAATTACCCGTATGTTTTTATAACGTTTTCAAAAATATGATAAACATTGTTTCTATAATCAGTTGCTGCAGGGCTGGTATTAAAAGCACCGTCATAATGACGTTCACATTTTGTCCACGCATCAGATCCGCACATCTGTTTTGCATGCATCATAACCTCGTGCGTGTTTGAATAAGGTGACAACGGGAATATATCATGCATCTGCATAAATGAAGGAAGTTTTTCGCCGATATTTTTGTAGCCAAACAGGCATGAGTTGATTCTGTTCAATCGCTGGGGATAAAAAATTCCGCCATCGTCATTGTCATTAGAAACCTCGGGGCCTCCGGCATATTCGCCTGACCAGCTTTGCTGCTCGGATTCCCATTTTACACTGTTGAAATCATCGGCCTTGCCCCAGTCTGTTCCGGCAGTAAAGCCCATTTCTTTATAATCATATCTGTTATCGCATTTTTCACCGACAAAGGCTAAATCATGCCGGCCGGTTTGTTCTCTGATTTTATACAGTATATAGCCCATCTGATTTTTGTTAGGAAGGTCGCCTATACCACTGTAGCCATTTCTATCTGTAATATGTTTTGCACTGTCAAAGTATATTGCATCAAATCCCAGTTCTATACCCCACACACAGGCATCAATAAAAGCTTTTTCGTGGTCATACCAGTTGAATTCCCGACCCTGCACACGCAGCTGTCCTGCTGAAAGCGGGATTCTAAAACCTGTTTTAAAGCCCAGCAGGTGAGCCATGTCATTAAAGGCTTTTACCTGTTCATCCGCACCCATTTTTGCATATAGGCCATCAGCAGTAAGAGTCTGGCTGATACCGCTGTGAAGGTTAGCGCAGTATAGAGAACCCGCATCATCATATCCGTCACCGTTAAGGCTCGGGTAAAGCTGAGAAAGCACTATACAGTTTGCAAAAGAATTTGGAGAGGTAGGTATTGCTCTTATAAGCTTCATAGAATTAAGCAGCCCGTCAGTAAGCCTGTTGCTGTCATTATCGTATTTTGCAATAACACGCGGATTTATTTCTATATAATTTGCCCGTCTTCCCCATTTGTCCCCGAAATTAGGTGAAGGTATATATGGCGGTATACCGGGGTACTGGTTGTCGGGTTTAATAAGAGTGCATAGTGATTGTATTGTCTGCTCCGGTGTATGCTTCAATAGTTCCGCAGGATGTGCATTAATCCATTTTTTCGTACCTACCTGATACAGGTGGTCTTTTGTCCAATTATCTTCATACACGTCATTGCGGCCGGTGGAAATCCAGAATAGTTTTTTCAGCGGCTGAGGGTCGCCATAGTATCCTTTAAAAGAAATCAACGACCTGTTAAGCATCGCCCTGTTCATATCAAACAGTGCAAAATTGTTTTTTATGGACGGCGTAACTGCTGAGGGTAACTCATTTTTTTCAGATAATTTATTCTTTTTATAAGATAATCCCAGACATGCCGAATTTAATGCAGTAATATTAAGTGGCATACCTATAGTAAAACATAAACAAAATTTTTGTCACTACTGCAGAAAAAAATTAATAAAAATACTATTAATTAAGGATTCGTATAGATATTTGCGGGTTTAAAATCATAGTATGAAGAAGTTTTTTACACAGATTCTGTTAATAAGCTTTATTTGCGTGCAAATAGCATCCGGAGTTAATGCAAAAGAAAAACTGCCGGATCTGCCTGAGTTGCCGCCGGAATTTGATACGGTTTTGCCGCCAGACGGAGTTGATGTTTTTTCCCCCTCGACAACGCCTGCTCAAATAGCACCGGAAAATAAATCAGAGCCAAAACCATCAACAACTTCAACTCCAGCACAAACTTCTTCTTCCGCGCAAAAAACAACAGCGCCGTCTCAACCTGCAAAATCAACTCTTACTCCGGTGAAAAAGACCACACAGCCAAAAGTTAATACAACAAAACCCGCTTACAATAAAAATATAAAAAGCACATACGTTATACCCAAAGGTAAAAAATTTCATGTAAGACTGCAGCAGACAATTTCGAGCAACACTCCGGTAAGTTCAAAGATAAGTTTTGTTAACAGATACCCAGAAACGTCAACATATATAACTATTCCGGCCGGTACTGTTTTTAAAGGACGAATATCCGATTCTCATCCGCCTCAAATTACAGGAAACGGCGGTTTAATAGTCATAAATGTTGACCAGATGGTATACAACGGAAAGACATACGAGATTGATGCAAAAATAAGTGTAGCAAACGACAAACGCATTTTTTTGAACAACATAAAAGGGAAACGAATGTATTTAAGAAGTATTCCTCAGTCCATTAAACCGGGGGCAAGGTTCTTCAAAAAAATGTGGAGAAAGACAAAAAATCTTGCTAAAAATGAAAACGGTGTAGAAATTATACTGACTCCGTTTACGTTTTTGACAGGTACTGTAGTATATGCGGTTAATTTTGTAACCTCGCCAGTTCTTGCACTGTTTTACAAAGGCAAATCCATTACCATTCCAGCCGGAGCACTGTTTACTATTCAGTTGAGAGAGGATGCTGTGTTACAAAAATAAAAAAGCAAAAAGACTGTTAATTCCTTTTGCTTTTTTATTGATTGACCTAACTAATCACGCAGTTGTTCAGATATTCTATTGTGTTTAGTTTGTTGTCATACAGGTATTTTAAAAAGTCGAGATGTTCCCTGCTGAACGAAGATATTACAAGATTTATTTCAAAGCCGTCCGAACAAAACGGCTCATAGTCGTAGATTACATAGCTGTTGTATTTACTTTTCCATTCTTTACGGTCAATCTTGCAGTTATTTTCTGCGGCAACATCCTCCAGCCATGGAAGTATCTCTTTGCCGACATTATTAAATTCCAGTTGATGGCGCTGGTTAAGCCCGTCTATATACCTTTCCGTAAGCATTATAAGACTCCTCTCTAAGATATCTATTGATAGTTTACGTTCCTTTTGCTCAAGTTAAAATACACCAATGTACAATTGTTGCTCGTAAAAAAGTATTATTTTTATACAGGGTCAATATTCAGGTTAATAAAAAACACTAATCTAGTGTCGCAGTTGCTGCCGGCTGACCGCAGCCAGCACCTGCTCACCTTTTCAAGGTGTCACTCAAAAAATTCGTTCACGTCGCTTACCTCTCACAAAACCAGCCACTGGTTGCTTTTGTTCGGCAGAGCCTTATCACGAATTTTTCTCGAACAACTAAATTGATTCTATAGTTTGTTTGTTATAAATTTATTGTACGAAACATTACTAAGGATAGGGAATATAAAAATGACAACAGATGTGCACACGCTTTCATCAATGAAAACACACTATAACGAAGATTTAACAATCAAAGATATAGACAAAGAAGTTACGCTCGCAGGCTGGGTATCTGCTGTACGCGACCTTGGCGGAATTATTTTTATCGAGTTGAGAGATAAATCCGGCTTCTTTCAGGTTGTTGCAGACCCTCAGATTAACCCGCAGGTTCACGAAGTTTTCTCAAAACTCAAAGACGAATACGTTATTCAGGTTAAGGGCAAAATAACCAAAAGACCGCCGGAAACTTACAATCCGGATTTAGCCACAGGCGAAATAGAAATGTATCCGAAAGAGGTTAAAATTTTCTCAGAAGCAAAACTGCTTCCCTTTGACCTCTCATCTGACGACACAAAAGAGGATATCCGCTTAAAATACAGATATCTTGATATCCGCCGTCCGCAAATGGCTAACAATCTTAAACTAAGACATAAAATTGTTACCGCAATCAGAAGTTATCTCAACAACTGCGAATTCACAGAGGTTGAAACACCTATCCTTATCAACACAACCCCCGAAGGCGCAAGAGATTATCTGGTACCGAGCCGTGTTCAAGAAGGCAAGTTCTATGCTCTTCCTCAATCACCTCAAATATTTAAACAGCTTTTGATGGTAGGCGGTATTGAAAAATATTACCAGATTGCAAAATGCTTCCGCGACGAAGACCTCAGAGCTGACAGACAGCCTGAATTTACTCAGGTGGATATGGAAATGTCATTTGCAACTCAGGACGATGTTATTGCAATGACAGAAGGTTTGATTGTAGAAGCGTTCAAAGCAGCAGGTGTCGAAGTCAAGCCGCCGTTTGTCAGAATCAGCTGGCAAGAAGCCATGGATAGATTCGGGTCAGACAAACCGGATGCACGTTTCGGTTTAGAACTGTTTGACATTTCAGATATCATGATGGAATCAACTTTTGAACCGGTTAAAGAAACTCTTAAAAAGGGCGGTATTGCAAAAGCAGTTAAAATCCCAGGTATTGCGGGATACTCAAGAAAAGAAATGGATGATGTCCGTGCAACAGCTATTTCTTTCGGTGCCAAGGGTATTGCATGGATTACCTATATGGAAGACGGCACTGTAAAATCACCGATTCTGAAATTCTTAACCGAAGAACAAATAGAAGCCCTGAAAAATCGTGCACAGGCACAACCCGGGGATGTTGTATTCTTTGTTGCTGATGATAAGAAAACAACTTACGATGTTATGGGCAGATTCAGACTTTTCTTCGGCGAAAAATTAAACCTCATAGACAAAGACAAACATGCGCTTTTATGGGTAGTTGACTTCCCGATGTTTGAATACAGCAAGGAATTTGACAGAGTAATGGCAATGCACCATCCGTTCACTTCTCCGAATCTTGAGGATGTGGACAAGATGAAAACTGACCCGATGAATGTACGCTCTGTTGCATACGACATAGTATACAACGGTACAGAACTCGGCGGCGGTTCTGTCAGAATCCACTCACCAGAAGTACAAAGCAAAGTGTTCGAGGCTCTCGGATTCAGCGAAGAAGAAGTTCAACAAAAATTCGGATTTATGATTCAGGCGTTCCAGTATGGCACACCGCCTCATGCAGGGCTTGCAATAGGTTTGGACAGACTGGTTGCACTCTTAACACACAATACTTCTATCAGAGAAGTTATTGCATTCCCGAAAAACTCTGCAGCTAAATGTCTTATGACTAACGCTCCGACTTATGCATCAGAAGAGCAGCTGATGGAGCTTCACCTTAAATCAACTGTAAAACACGAGGCTAAAGTCTAATAAAAATAAAAACGAAAATAAAAAGGAGTGATTAAAATTCACTCCTTTTTATTTAATAACTAGTATTTTTTATTTAATAACTAGTATAATTATGTTATGCCCTAATGTTATGCATTTATGCTAATCATTCTGTCTATTGATTTTAAGGCCTTTTTAGCAATCTGAGCATCAACATTAATCTCATAACAATTATTCTCAAGTGCATTTAAAATGTCTTGCAGATGTAAAAGCTTCATTGTATCACAGACAGCCTTTTCGTTAATCAAAACGAACTTTTTGTCAGGACAATCTCTCTCGAGCCTTTCTACAACACCTTTTTCAGTAACAATTATAAACTCTTTTGCGTCACTTTCTTTAACAGCCTTAATAATTGCCGTTGTTGACCCTACAAAATCAGCCATTTTAGTAACTTCTGCAGGGCATTCAGGATGAACCATAACTTTTGCGCAAGGATAAAGCTTCTTTTTCTCAGTAATATCAACAGGCGATATAGCATGATGCACAGGGCAATAACCAGGATATGTAATAACTTTCACCCCGTCAAGCTGGGATTCCGCATATGCACCGAGATGCTGGTCAGGAACAAACAAAACTTCTTTTGCATTAAGTGATTTTACAACATTTATAGCGTTAGCACTGGTACAGCATACATCTGACTCCGCCTTAACCTCTGCTGTCGAATTAACATAACAAACAACAGGCACATCAGGGTGTTTTGCTTTAAATTCTCTGAGCTGCTGCGCATTGATTTTATCAGCCATTGCACAACCGGCAGAAAGGTTCGGCAGCAGAACTGTTTTATCAGGGGAGAGAATCTTAGCAGTTTCAGCCATAAAATAAACCCCTGCAAACACAATAATATCAGCATCTGTATTTGCGGCCTGACGGCTGAGGTACAATGAATCACCTGAAAAATCCGCAACCTCGTCAATTTCGAGATTCTGGTATGTATGCGCCAGAACAATTGCATTTTTTTCTTTTTTTAATTTATTGATTTTTTCTATTAACTCTCTTTTATCCATTTGAATTACCTTGGTTAGAATCGTGTTGCCGTGTTTTAAATCTGACAAAACAACATGCCGGTGTTTTCATATTTTAAAACAAAAAAGATTATCTTGCCTGTTTGAGTATTTCTATTAGGCCGTTCATCAAAAATTCGCATGACATTGCAGCGAGCAAAATCCCTACAATCCTGTTAATAACACTAACCCCTGTTTTGCCTAGAAGCTGGCTAACTTTAGAAGAAAATTTCAAAATCAGCCATACAACAATCAGGTTAACAGCAAGCGCCGCAATAATCAATGAACGCTCGAGCGGCATTCCCTGCGCATTTTTCATACAGATTGTCAGCATAGTGATAGTTGCAGGGCCGGAGAGAAGAGGAATAGCAAGCGGAAAAACCGATATATCTTTTCTTCTCATAGATTCTTTGCGTTCTTCTTTATTTTCGTTGTTCATTGCAGGCTCAGGATTGCCAAGAACAAGGTCTATTGCCATAATCAACAGCAATATGCCGCCTGCTATTTTCAACGCGGTTAAGCTTATACCGAGCAAATCGAGAACAACAGAACCTGTGTATGCAAAAAATATCAAAATAAAAAACGCAATCACAACAGCTTTATTCATCATGATGTTGCGCCATTTTGCTTTTGAATTGGCCGTTAATGCAATGAATACCGGTGCAAGCCCTATGCCGTCAAGGGTTACAAACAGTTTTGAAAAATAGCCTAAAAAAGAATGTATATGTTCTAGCATATAAAACCTTTCGTGTCTTTTTATTATTATACTAAAAACATGTTTTTTAAAAATAAGTTGTTCGAGAAAAATTCGTGATAAGGCTCTGCCGAACAAAAGCAGCCAGTGGCTGGTTTTGTGAGAGGTAAGCGACG
>CALVAT010000087.1 GCA_944325565.1 Candidatus Gastranaerophilales bacterium | reverse complement strand
GAGTTCGCGAGCCTGGGGTGAGGATTAGTTAATGTTAAAACGGAGTATCAGGTATAAAAAAATAATATACTCTTTGAATCGATTGCGGCTTGAGTTTAAAATCTGAAAATACAAAATAAACAGACAAACTTTAAAAAAAAGTCTTTGTGCGCTAAACTTAAACCATGGAAAGAAAACGTTTACCGGATTATTTAAAACGAGGGATTGTCGACACTGAAAAGACAAAACTCGTGCGTGCAATATTGAAACAGGGGTGCCTTAATACGGTGTGCGAAGCAGCACGCTGCCCCAACAAAGCCGAATGTTATGCAAAAAACACAGCGACATTTTTAATTCTCGGCAATATATGCACAAGAAACTGCCGCTTTTGCAACATATCCGGAGGAACACCGGCTCCGCCGGACAAAACAGAACCTTCAAAAGTCGCACGTGCAATAAAAGAACTCGGGCTAAAATATGCAGTTATAACCTCTGTCACACGTGATGATTTGCCATTACAGGGTGCTGATATGTTTGCAAAGGTGATTTTTGAAACAAAAAAACTTGTGCCGGATATAAAAATCGAAGTTTTAACACCCGACTTTGAGGGGATAGAAGATTTAATCGACATTGTTGTAGACGCAAAGCCGGATGTCTTTAACCACAATATTGAAACAGTACAAAGACTTTACCCGAAAGCCAGACCACTCGCCCGATACGAACGTTCGCTAAATTTCTTAAAACACATAAAAGAACGCAACCCGAAAATGATTACAAAATCAGGCCTTATGGTAGGACTGGGCGAAACCTTTGATGAGCTGCAGCAAACCTTCTATGACCTTCACTCTGCGGGTTGCGATATCGTTACAGTAGGGCAGTATATGCAGCCTTCTAAAAAACATCTTGAGGTTGAAAAATATTATACACAGCAGGATTTTGACATGGTCAGCGAACTTTGCAGAAACGCCGGCATAAAACATGTCGTGGCCTCAGGCCTTGTAAGAAGCTCTTACAGGGCATTTGAAACCTACTCAACCGTTTAAAAAAATACATTACACCTATTAAAATTTGGCCGTACAACTATTTCTAAACGTTTTGTTACGTATATGAAATATGTTTTGTTTGGCTTTTTTGTACTTTATTGTAAAATACAAAAAAGACATAGGCGTAATATGACTAATTATATAAAAATACAAAAAGAAAATAGGCATTATATATACAACATTGCCGGTATAAAAATCAAAATTAACAAATACAGAAACTCTAAAAGCTATATTTTGAAACACAAAAGAGAATTACTATATAATATAAAAAGGTTCTTAAACAGATTTTCAAAATGCAAAAAGTATGATTTTATCATCACACTTGGCATGAATTGCAATTTTTCAGAAGCATTTTTAAAATATTTTCGCTTTAGCGACTCAACTTTCTGGAACTGGGTATCGGCATACAAGTGCGCAAGAGAACAGATTCAGGTTATGGAAGATATTGAAAGCCTTCTTCGTGGCGGGTTTGAATATCAAGGGAAAATGTGGACTTCAAAAACCACGGGACTTGCATTTCACGGAAGAACACAGCATGCAAAACTTATTCAAGCGGACGGCACTCCTGATAAAAAGCAGCTGGACAAAGATTTAGAAGAGCTAATTTCCAGAATAAGATACCTGCATAAAAAAACCAGAAATTATATTGACTCGGATAAAAGAAAACTGTTTGTATACACAATGATTTCCCGAACAAAAGAGGATGTAGAAGGCTGTATAGAAAATGCCGGTATATGGTACGAATACCTGCAAAACCACTCTAAAAATTTTGATTTTCTTGTGATTTGCGCACGCCAGTATTTTGATACTGTGAATGCATGTTTAAAAGAAAAGTATCCGGATATATACGTACGTAAACTAAAATCAAACTACGAAAACGGACAGGTTTTGCACCTTGATTTAATAGGCTGGAGCGAAATTTTTAAAGAATTTCGACCCGTGAAAATAGAAAAATCGAAAAATAAAACTTTAAAATATGACAAATTATAGACTATTTTTTACCTTAAATAATCCTCTATTCCATCAAGAATAGAATCTATCATCTGATTTTTGAAATTACGCGAGTTTAAATTAGCAACATCGGATTCATTTTTTAAGTCGCCTGTTTCAATCAAAACCCCGGGAACAGGCGATGTTTTTGTTGCACTCGCCGACAAAACTCCGAGAGATTTGGATTTTTGTTCTGTTATGCCTCTAAACCAGCTGTGCGAGTTCAGATGGTCAACAATAACCGACGCAAGCTCACTATCCTTTTTATCGAGGCCGCCTCTGTTATTTGCATAAACGTGTATACCTCTTTTGCCGCCGCTTGAGTTGCTGTGCAGACTTATAAAAAGGTCTATTTTATTTTTGGCTTCAATGTTTCTTATTGCTTTCATTGCACTGTAAACAGAACCCTGAACATAAATGACGTTTCCGCCCTCTTTGTTAATTTTTTTGATAAGTTCTTCTGCAATTCTCTGATTTACAACCCATTCCTCAAGCGATTTTCCGCCGTTACCGATAAAAGTTGTGGTTTCTATGTTCGGATTTTTCTTGCTCATAACGGCGTTGCTTGTGCCTGGGTCAAAGTTCACGTTGAGTGTGCCGTCTTTTTCTTTACGGTTTACAGCCCCGCCGTGACCGGGGTTTATGATGATGGTCTTGCCCGAGAGCTTTCCTTTGCCTGAAGGTGCGTAAGTCTTTACGCAGGCTGTTATGTTTCCGTTTTTGTCGATTTCAGGCATCGGACGTTTTACGTATCTGAACTGTCTTTTGGCTGTTTTTTCCCAGTCATCGTACAAGGAATTAACTGTCCAGTTTGTTTTCTGGCCGTTTACATAAATAGATTTTGAATCGTCAGCCGATTTAGCAGCAGACACAGCTGATGTTGGCTTCATCTGTGGTGTTGCATTTTTTACTGCTCCGTCTTTTTCTCCAAATCTGGCGTCAGTCCATTCATAAACAAGATTTTTATATTCTTTAACAACATTTTCATAGGCGGATTTTGAGATTTCTCCTCTGTTTTTTTCTTCCTCAAGGTATCTTAACCCCCTGTTATAGACTGTCGCTGCTGAATCGGCAACAATATCCGGCATTCCGTTTTTAAATATTTTAGAGGCGTTGGCTATATCGTATAAACGACGTTTGCTCAAACCGGCAGCAGGTTTTCTGACCTTTTCACCTTTGGCGTTCGTCACAACAGAATAATCCTGAGTCAAATTTGCCACAGCAGTTGGATAATCCTGTTCATTCAAAGCGTTTAAAAGTTTTTCGTTATCGCTTATTGCCCCGATACCTTTGTTGAAAGCAAGGTCAAAAACAGCTTCTTTAAGTCTGGAAGGCATATTTTTGTAAGCATTCTCATTTATTACAGTTTGCAAATCAGCATCGATGTCAAGAATATCCTGCGCAAGAATGGTATAGACCTGCGCATCAGAAAGAGTTTTGCCTCGGTACAAAGACCTTTCATCGGGTTTTACAAGATGGCCGACACCGATTGTTTCATTTTTATTGCGGTCTTTGTAGATTGTGTCATGGAACTGTTCAAACCCCACGAGCGCCTCAAGATAATCCGTGCTTATACCGGACATTTTAGCGACATCGTCTAATGTTTCAATGTTTTTTGCAATATATGCCTGCGGGATTAAAAGAGTGTCCTTCGGATAGATTACGGATTTTGAATCCATACCGTTTTGAGCAAGCAGCCTTCTTGTGGAAACTCCGTGTTTCTTGGCAATGCCGGCGGGAGTATCTCCGGATTTTACAACATAAAACTGTGCGTCTGTTTTTTCAATATAGTTTTCCCGCTCTGTTGTGTCAGCAGGTTCATCAACGATAACGATTTTATTCGGATCACCTTTTGGTGAATTCGAACAATTTTTTACAATACCGAGCGCAGGCAACAGAAACAATCCGATGATAGCACCTGTTCTGGCTTTTGATATTGCCTTTTGAACGGGGGCGGGAGCAGTTTTTGGGGGAGTATTTTCTCTGTTATTTTTCACCGGCTTTTGCGGTTTCGGGTTTACTCCGTAAAACGATACTTCCATCAATTTTCCTTTCCACTTAGTTTTAAAAAGTAATATGAACGCTAAATATTGCCTGATTTTTATTAAACAATTACAAAAGTTTATAATTATTTTACAGTTTTGTATTTTTAATTTAGAATATTGTTACAAAAGATATTACCAAAAAGCGAGATGAAATGGACATTAGTACCAGGGCTGCTATAAGAAAAAGTCTTTTAGAGTATAACGAACTTATAGAAACCATTGCAAAAATTGAGTTTAAAAAGCTCTCTTCATCTTATCTTATAGATTTTTCAGAACTTGTTAATATCGGGACACAGGTCGTTCACCATCTTTGTTCTACTTCTGATATTACAAACTACAACAATTCTTATATCTCCACAGCAATAAAATGGGCAATAAGAAACGAAGTCAGAAGAAGATACAAATGGTATTCACAAAAAACAAAACAAGAAATAGTTACCGTGTCAGACGATGATGACGAAACAATACACGAAGATATAAGAGAAGCAGTTTACAAAACAATCCTCTCCATTGATGAAATGGCCGAGGCAGAAAACCCTACCCAGATTAAAGATACCTCGAAAAACCCGGCTGAACTCGCGGACTTTCATGAAATGAGCAACGCTATTAAAGAAGCGATGAAGAAGATTCCGCAAAGAGAACGCGAGCTTATTGAGGCAAAATTCTTTCAGGATAAAAAATTAAGAGAGCTTTCTGACGATTTTAATATTTCTCCATCGCGTATTTCTAGAATTATTCAAGCCGGTTTGAACAAAATAAGAAAAGAGCTTGAAAAAAATCACCTGATATAATTGTTCGATAACAACATTTTATTTCTGTATTACAGGCGTTTTTAGTGTTTGCTATACAGCAATACTGCTTTGTGCTATAATCGCCTATATGTAAAAAACACGCGGAGAACATTAATAATGAAAAAAACAGCTAACAGTGCTTTAGAGCAATCACTTTTTGATTCTGTTGAATCTAAAACACCTGATTATATAAAACAAAACAAACTCGTTGACCTGAACAACAAAGGCGAGATTGTTTTTAAATTGAAAAAAGAACATCTTCAGCCCTATTCACAACAAAATCCGGAAGGACTGAATCTTAACGAATGGTTCAAAAACTATGCAAAAGAAGCTGCAGTGTCCACAGCCGGTATCAGAGGGCCGCAAAACATTCTCTATCCTCACGACACACGTTTTCCTATCAACATGATAGGTATCATGCTGGCAACCGAGGCAAAAGCACTTGTTGCAAAAGAGCTTCACCCTGATGATGAACTTGTAAAACTTGCAGGGTGCGAGGTTCGATACAACTCTCAGGATTTTCTGGAACTCATTGCACGTGTTCAGGCTGCTCACGGAATCAAGACCCTTGTTCCGCAGGGAAGAAAGACAATTCCTATCTGGATGGCATCTTTCCTTGCTTTCAAATTAGACCTTCTGGGCGGTGAATACATCACCTCGAGCCACGGTATCTCCGTTAAAAATGCTACAAAAGACCTCAATTCTCAGGGAAGCCAGTATTTGCCTGAAGAATCAATGCTTTTTGTCGACAAAATCAGATACATTTTTGAGCAGGCTGAAAAAAACGGCAGCTATGAGATTAAAATTGCGGCAAACGACAACCCTCTGATAACCGAAGACTTAATGACACAGCTTGACGACGGTGTAAAGCTTTACAAACAGTATCTTTTAGACGGTGTTGCAAAAGACGCAAACCTCAATCTTATCAAGGATTTAAAAGACAAAATCGTTATCGAAAACGTAGGCGGCTCTGCTTACAGAACACTCAGCAGAATTTTAAAATCTCTGGGCATAGACTCGCACTTTATCTGGGAAAACAAAGAAGAAGACCCGTTCTTCCACGGCATAGGAAAATACGATGTTGACCCAAAAGGCAACAAAACTTTCTATGACTATTCTGTTGACGCAACAGTTATTTCTAAAGACAAAAACGGTAAGCCTTATTTTCCTGTCATAGAAACCCTGAATTACGGCGAAAAGCTCAAAGACTGCCCGACCGGCACGGTTGTATTGATTACAGACCCTGACCACGACAGGCTGACTGTCTGCCAGATTGAAGAAGAAAACAAAAAAGACTTTCTAAAATCTCTGGGTGTAGACTATGTAGAACTCGGCAACGGAAGAATTCTGACCGTATTCACAGCGAACCAGTCCTTCCTGATGATTATGGATTTCTGGGCTGATAGCCTGAAACGCGAAGGTCTGTTTGATAAACATCCGAGATTCATCATAAAAACAACCGCTTCTGCCCGCTCCTGGGATGAATGGGCAAAGAAAAACAACGTCAAAGTTGTTAATGTTCCGGTAGGATTTAAAGAAATTGCCAACATCATGAAAAAAGTTGAAAAACAGCTCAACGACCATCCGGACAAAGATGTTGTCGTAACTGACGTTCTTGGCAATGACATCAATCTCGGCGTTAACCCGAAACTCATCTTTGGCGGTGAAGAATCAGGCGGTATGATTATCGGCTCCGAGTCAATTATCACTTCCCAAGCCGGCAGAAAAGCTATTGCAATGAGAGAAAAAAGCGCCACAGAAGCTATTATCGTTGCTTCAGCTTTGACATCTTATCTGCAAAAAGAAGGCAAAACAATGTCTGAATATCTGGACAATGTTTTCAACAAAAATCAGATAATTTCAAAATTCGACATAAGAGAAGACATCGCTTACTACAACGAGTCCGAGCCTGACATCGAAAAACTAAAACAGGCAAAAACTCTGGGAGAAGCTCAAAGAACGAAAAATGACGTGTTCTATCTGACCATGGCTGTTGCTAAAAAAGACGGCAAAATGACACTCGAACAAATCAGAGAAATCCTCAAGGACACGTTTAATGACTTAAATTTTGACAACCTCATCGATGTAAAATTTGTCGGGGACGGGACTTACCTTGAGTTTGACGACAAGTTTATAGAAATCCGCCCGTCCGGTACCGATGCAAAAACAAAAGCCTACGGTGCCGGCGCTAGCAAGGAGGAAATCAAGAAGTTCGCACAAATTATGGGCAACTACTCTGGCGATTTAACAGAATTGTACAAAAAATATGTTGACATGAATCTGTATGAAAACGCAAAAGAACTTTCGCTTGAGGATTATGCGGAATTTACAAACAAGGACGCTAATAATGAAGAGTTTGTTATTCCGGATTATTCAAAAACACTTGTATTTTAATATTTGAAGTTACAACAATCCGGTGCAGT
>CALVAT010000086.1 GCA_944325565.1 Candidatus Gastranaerophilales bacterium | reverse complement strand
ATTAATGACAAAAACACGGAATTGTTAATAAACGGACTGTTCACAACCATCACCAACGTAAACTTTGATGCTGATTCCATTAAAAATGAGGTTCAAAAGATAATTGATCTTACAGGCAATACAGATTTTAGTATTGATTCTGTCTGGAATGCAAATGAGGATATAAGAAGCTTAAAATCCCTGATTCTTTTCGGACTTAAAGGAGTGGCTGCTTATGCACACCACGCACGTGTATTGGGATATAAAGATTCTGATGTGGACGATTTCTTTTTTGAAGCGCTGAGAGCAATTTCCAAAGATTTGAGTACGGATGAGCTGCTAGCTCTTGTTTTAAAAACAGGCGAAATAAATCTAAAATGTATGGAACTGCTCGACAAAGCCAATACACAAACCTACGGAAATCCCGTACCGACTAAAGTTACAACAAATATAGAAAAAGGGCCGTTTATTGTGGTCACGGGGCACGATTTAAGAGATTTAGCGCTGCTTTTGGAACAGACAAAAGATAAAGGCATAAATATATATACCCACGGTGAAATGCTGCCCTGTCACGCTTATCCCGAATTAAAAAAATATCCGCATTTAAAGGGTAATTTGGGTACAGCTTGGCAAAATCAGCAAAAAGAATTTGACAATCTTCCGGCCCCGATTTTGTTTACAACAAACTGTATAATGCCAGTAAAAGATAGCTATAAAGACAGAGTGTTTACAAGTTCGGTTGTAAGATATCCAGAAACCATACATATTGGTGAGGACAAGGACTTTACTCCCGTTATTGAAAAAGCGCTTGAGCTGGGCGGATATAAAGAAGATAAAAAAATGACGGGTATAAACGGCGGGGATGTTTTGACAACCGGATTTGCGCATAATACCGTACTTTCCGTCGCAGATAAAGTTATAGAAGGAGTAAAAAACGGAGATATAAAACACATCTTTCTTGTCGGCGGCTGTGACGGTGCAAAACCGGGCAGAAATTATTATACCGATTTTGTAAAACAAACACCCGACAACACCCTTGTATTAACACTTGCCTGCGGCAAATTCAGATTCAACGATATTGATCTTGGTGAGATTAACGGTATTCCCCGTCTGCTCGATATGGGGCAATGCAACGATGCCTATAGCGCAATAAAAGTAGCTGTTGAACTGGCAAAGGCTTTTGACGTAAGTGTAAACGAACTTCCGCTTTCTCTTGTGCTGTCGTGGTATGAGCAAAAAGCGGTTTGTATATTGCTGACACTGCTGTATCTGGGCATTGAGGATATCAGACTCGGGCCTACTTTGCCGGCTTTTGTATCGCCCAATGTGTTAAAAATTCTTGTTGATAAATACAAGATTAAACCTGTTACTACAGCGCAGGATGATTTAAAAGCGATACTGACTTGCAAATAACAAAGTTATTTTGGCTATTTGATGAAGAACATAACGGCTCACTTTGTGAGCCGTAGGGGGTTCGGGGCGAAGCCCTGATGGAACATTGATTAGAAACAGTTGTGTTGTGAGAAGATTTTGACCGTAGCTGTCTTGAAATCGTCCGTTCGCAGCTCCTGAACGTAGCTGTTCACATTGGGCGTTCCCGTTGGTCAGCCCAGAACGATTTCGCTGTCGCTGAAAAATTACAGATAAAACACTTTACTGTTTCTTTTGATAAGCGCCGGTTTCTTTCTTTGCTTGAGTCGTAGGCGAGGTACGAGCCGTACGAATCAGGATGCCCTTTAGGGTATGGTTCGTTTTTTTGTTCGCCAAAAAGAAAGAAAATGAACATAAAAAATAAAAACAAAAATTATATTTTTATCCAATGTTTTTTATAAAAAATTGGTATTTCCTACTGATTGATTACGTTTTTGGAAGCAGCAGATTAAGTATATACAATCTACAAACTGGGTCTATTAAGTAAATAATTTTGTTGGCGCTGTAATTTATTATTATCTTGTATAGCATCTAACTGTTGCAACTGTAAATATAACATTTGTGAATCATATATTGATTTTTTTAAATTCATTGTTTTTTCTTTTTCATTATTTATAACATCAGAAAAACATTTTGCAAGATCACTACCTTTGTATTTGGCAATACAACTATTAGTACTTGCAAAAAATTCATCTTGCCTGTTATTCCAATAAGATATCGAACCTATGTTCTCATTTGAAATCTTAAACCAATCAGGTTTTGGAGAATACACACCCATTTTTTTATGAACATTATTTATTTTATTTTGTTCTATTTTAGCAATTTCACAATTAACGTAAAATATATCTTTGGGATCATAATATAATCTTTTAGCAGTATTCAAATAAATTAGTTTATCATTAAGGTTTTCTGTATTGTCAGCCATTTTCATATAATTTTCTGCACTTGGTTCTAGTTGAACAAGTTTCCAAGCTTCTTGTTTAGCATACTTGTATTTTTTTTGTATATAGTAACAATAATATTTCAATAATGTATTCTCTTTTTCATATTTTTTACTTTTTTGTAATGACAAATTTGCATAATCAATAGCTTTAGAATATCTATCTAAATAAAAATAATTCATAGCTTGTAAATACATAACAAAACTATTAATCTCACTTGATTCATTTGAGTTTTTCAAAAAGGCATCAAAATATCTAATACTAGCATTTAAATCATTTAAACTATTAGAAGCCGCACCTGCAACATAATAAACGAAATCAAACTCTTTTCTGTACACACTAATAACCAATTGAGCATAGTAAAGCGCATTATTATAATCTTTTAAAGCTAAATATGCCTCTGATAACATTGCAATAGCCATATAGTTTTGGGGATTATATTTTATAGCTTTATGATAGTAATAAATTCGTTTTGATAAATTACTTTCTTGAGTTAGAGCTCTCTGAAAAGCTTTTTCAGATTTCAACACTTTTTTATATATTTGTTTACTTTTTCTATCAAGTAAAGATTCTTGTTTTTTAGTTAGAGGAATGAATTTAGGGACATATGAATTATTTGTTTCATAAAAAAAATCATATAAATTAACATTATTTAAACTTATAATTTGGGTTTTCTCGTTGTAATATTTATTACTATTCTCAGCAAAAGTACCTGTTGCAGTTAAACAAAAAACAAAAATCAATATATATATAAATAGTCTTTTCATTTTATCCACTCTTTTTTATAAGTATAGCATAATACTATTGATAAAATGGACATTTATTATTATGCTTATGTTTACAAAACTTAACATTTTGTGGTTTAAATAAACAGTTATTGTATAAATTAGACTGGAATCCGCTCTGACAGTGAAAGTCTCGTCATCCTGAGGAAAAAGTCGGTTAGGCATATCTACCCAAAAAGAAATTAATAATCATTGATAATTCAACATCGGTAAGATTCTGAACACAAACGATTGATGTGTGTCTAAAAAGCCTGATGCTTCAGAATAACACTAACTTAATGCTGCTTAGCAAAGTCTCTGCGTAGATTCTTCGCTTCGCTCAGAATGACGGATTATTTTTATGACCGAATTACATAACACATACAAAAAGGACATAAACCCGATATTAGGCTAATTGAGTTTTTCATATTTTTATACCAATCTTAAAGAACATAAAAAAGATAATAAGATTTATTAATTTTATGTTCTTTTTGTTATACAAAAAATTACGGGTGTAATAAAATAAAGCAATGAAAAAATTAATTACCTCAATTATCCTAACATCTTTTTTGGCAACACCTTGTGCATACGCGCAAGAAGCATTTCAGCCCTCTAAAGCAGCAGAAACTAATACTGCAGTTCAAACGACACAAACTTTGAATCAGCCTGTTATCCCTGCAAAACTCGAAGCTGAGATAAAGGCTTCTATTTCGCAAATATACGGTAAAGAGCACTGTGAAGAAATTTATAACAAAATCACAGAAATTGCGGCACAGGCAATCAAAAATCGCCCTGCAGAGTTAAAGAAAAATGATTTGAACCGCTCCGATGACTGGTATAAAGACGAAATTATTTATATGTTTTATACTGACCAGTTCGGCGTAAGCAACACGGACGGAAAAAACACTTTTAAAGATACTGAAAGAATGTTCGGCTATCTTAAAGACCTCGGGGTCACGACATTGTATATGCTTCCGTTTGCGGATTCTCCGATGCAGGATTCCGGATTTGACGTAAAAAATCCACGTGATGTACGCTCGGATTTAGGCGGGATGAAAGAATTCAAGGATTTTATTACCAAAGCTAAACAATCAGGGTTTAAAATTAAAGCGGACTTAGTCTTGAACCATTTTTCACAGGAGCATGAATGGTTTAAACAGATAGAAAAAGGCGACCTGTCTAAATTGGATTACTTTGTTGTTACGGACGAAATGCCGCTTTATAAAAAATATCAGGACGAAAAGCTCGGCACGGTCGTTGAGTATTTTGAAAAAGACGGCAGTGTTTCAAAAAGAAGGCTAATCTTTCCAGAAAACACTGAAAATCACTGGCGTAAAGTCACAATAAACGGAAAAGACTACTATTTTTATCACACGTTTTATCCTTTTCAGCTTGATATAAACTGGGAAAATCCAGAGGTTTTGTATTATTGTCTTGAAACAATAAGCTACTGGAGCAATATGGGTATTGATATTTTCCGTATGGACGCAATACCGTATCTGTCAAAAGAGCCCGGAACAAATGCGGAAAATCAGCCCAAAACACACGCTATAATACGTTTGTTGAGCAATTATATTCAAGCTACTGCGCCGTCTTCCGTTATTCAGGTAGAGGCCTGCCAGCATCCGAAGGATATTTTGCAGTATTTTGGCAAAGAAAGAACAGTTGATTTAAAAATTGATAACAAAACAGAAACCCTGAAAAGAACAGATGAAGCACAAATAGCTTATCATTTTCCTTATATGCCGGCTATATGGGCGAGTTTGATTACTCAGGATAAAAAATATTTCTTTGACGCAAACAAAGAAACTCCGGCTATTCCGGAATCAGCAGTATGGGCGATGTTTTTAAGGGTTCATGATGAGCTTACGCTCGAGATGGTAACACCTGAGATAAGAGAAATTATCCACAACGATCTGGTGAAAAAAGGCGCTGATTTTAGAAAAGGATTTGGCGTAAGCGGAAGACTGGCTAATTTTCTTGACAATAATCCCGATAGAATAGAACTGGCATTTTCAATATTATTGTCTTTGCCGGGGGTCCCGATTATTTATTATGGTGATGAGATAGGTGCAAGAAATAATTTCCAGAACGCAAAAGAAACCGAACAGGAACGTAAAGACCAGCAAAAGAAATCCAAAACAAAATCCAAACTTTTGAGCTATTTTGATTCGAGAGATATTCACAGAGGCAATATCCCGTATAAACTATTTTACGGCTCGGCTAAAGACTATTATGAATTCAACAGCAAGGTCTATAAAAAGGTGAAAAATCTTATCCACCTCAGAAGAGAACTCCCTGTTATGTCACGCGGCCAGTTTATTTTGCTTAATACCAAGCTTCCGGCAAATTTTGCATACATAAGAAAAGACAAAGACAAACAAATACTCGTTGTTAATAATCTTTCTGACAAAAAAATTACAGCAGAAATAACTTTGCCAGTTGACATTATTCTGAAAAATAACGGACACATAAGAGTACTTAAAAACCTTGTAAACGATGATAATGTTTGGGTAAATCTGTCTTTGAAGAATAAGACAATGCACCTTAGAGTAAAGCCTTATGGCGTGTTGTGGCTTGAATTATAGAGTGTTTAAATACATTATTCCGTAATTTAAATATGCTGCAAAACCTATCCACAAAAGATAAGGTACAAGCAACGCTGCGGAAACTTTTGATACTTTATAGAACTCGGCAGTTGTCATAAAAGCAAAAATAAGCATAAATACTATTATTACAAAACTCATTTTTATGTTCTGCATATAAAAAAACACCGGTGTCCAGGCAAGATTCAATGCCATCTGGACAGCGAAAAGAAAATATCCGAGCTTTTTGTCTTTGGCTGTTCTTGTGTAGATAAATGTAAATAATGAAAGAAAAATAAGGATATATAAAAATATCCATGTTGGTGTGAACACCAGAGAGGGCGGTGTCAGAGCAGGTTTGTTTAAGGTTTCATACCATATCATATCCATAGTACTTTTATTATTTAATGATAGGTTTTAAACCGCGATAGACCATTGTCCTCTATATAAGGGAGTTTTGGAGACCTGCAAAATTTGAATAAAATAACAAATCCACCTAAAGTATGGTGGATTTCTAACTTTTTTAGAATTAAGTTTTTGCACTCCGGACGATATTATATGAGTGTGGACATCGTGTAACAGTTCACAGTCTAAACAGGTAGATGATTTTTCGTTAGTAAAAATTATTCAGTCTAAACAAAACAAAAGAAAAATTGCGGCTAAATCTTTTCCCCATAAAGAGCCAGTGATGGCTGGTGCCGTGATTGAGAGTATTACAGTCTAAACAACCAAACACTGTTTACAAGGATGTAGACAGTTTTGCCGAAAGGAGATCAAAATATGGCAATTATCGTTAACACAAACATGTCTGCTTTAAAGACACAACGTAACTTGACAAATGCTACCAATGGCATGAACAAAGCATTGGAAAGAATGTCAACAGGTTACAAAATTAACAGCGCAAAAGATGACGCAGCTAACATGTACATCGCAACAAACCTGGATGTTCAAATTAGCGGTTCAAAAGTTGCTAAAAGCAATATCTCTAACGCTGCTAATATGTTGAGCATCGCAGAAGGCGACCTCGACGTTATCCTTGATAACGTTACACGTATCAGAGACCTTACAGTACAGTATTCAAACGGTATTTATGATGCTGATTCACAAAAAGCAATGACCGATGAAATTACTGCACGTTTGGAGGAAATCGACCGTATTGCAACATCTTCTAACTTCAACGGTAAGAAATTGTTAGATGGTACGATGGGTAACGTCAGACTACAGGTTGGTGCAAATGCTGCAGAAGATGCTAACTGTATTACTATTTCCGAGGATATCTTCGCAGCAAGTGATTCAACATCATTAGGTTTGGATGCAACTCAAATTACAACAAACTACGCTAACGCAACTGCAGCTGCTGCTTACATTGATACAATCGATGGCGCTATTGACCAAATCAATACAGCTAAGGCTGCTATCGGTGCTACAGGCAACAGACTCGACGCTGCTACTGAATCATTGACAACAACAATTGAAAACATGACAGCTGCACATTCAACCATCATGGACGCAGATATTGCGGAAGAATCAGCAAACTATGTACAACAGCAGATTCTTCAACAGACTGCTTCGTCACTTTTGGTTCAAGCAAATCAACTTCCTTCAATTGCCTTGAGTTTGATTCAATAGAGTCAGGGATAAGTAATCTGATAAATGACATCAAAAAATTTATAGACAAATTTACTATAATAGGTGATGGCAACTTGCCCGGGGATTTTCAAAATCTTCGGGCTTTTTTTCTGTTTTAAAT
>CALVAT010000085.1 GCA_944325565.1 Candidatus Gastranaerophilales bacterium | reverse complement strand
AATCTTAAAAGACTAAGATGCTTGGAACAAATTACTTGCCAATACAAAAATGTTCAAAGATATTTTCTAAAATTTCATCAGTAATGACTTCTCCGGTAATCTCATCCAGAGAAAGCAATGCAGCTTTTATATCAATAGAAATTAAATCCTGAATTTCTCCATTTATAACAGCAGCTAGTGCATTATTCAAGGATTTTTGCGCATTAATCAAGCACTCCTGTTGACGCTGATTTGTAACAAATTCCGTTTCCATTACATCTTTATCAAGAACAGTTTTTTTGATTATTTCCTTAAGTTCTTCAATATTATAGCCTGTTTTTGAAGAAATATTTAACGCTTCAGGGTTAGGAACCTCAGCCAAGTCAGCTTTTGATGCTATTTTTATGTGCGGTTTATTCTCTATCATTTCATAAATTAATGCGTCGTTTTTATCAAACCCCTTGCTCCAATCAAACAAAAAAAGTATCAAGTCAGCATTTTCTACGCAATTTTTTGTATATTCAATGCCTATTGCCTCGACTTTATCAACATCAACATCATCTCTTATTCCCGCTGTATCAATTAAAGTAGCAGGTATTCCATCTATATCTATAGATTCCTGAATAATATCTCTTGTAGTACCGGGGATTTCCGTCACTATAGCGCGCTCTAAATTCAACAAAGCATTGAAAAGTGAGGATTTGCCAGCGTTAGGACAACCTGCTATAGCTATTTTAATTCCCTGACGCATGATATTTGAGGCATTGGCATTCTTTAAAATTTTATTTATTCTCTCAATGTTTTGCTCGATTTCTTCTTGCAGATAAGAATATTCGGGTTCAGCTACATCCTCAGGAAAATCGACTGCGGCAATAATACGTGAATACAGATTAAAAAGAGCTGATTTTATAGTACTTATTTCTTTAGTTAAAGCACCTGAAAGGTTATTAGCACTTTTCTGCGCAAAACTCGAGGTCTTTGCATGTATTAAATCCAGAACAGCCTCTGCTTGAGAAAGATCAAGCTTTTTATTTAAAAAAGCACGTTTTGTAAACTCACCTCTTTGAGCCAGCCTTGCTCCATTTTTTATAGTCAAATCAAGAATTTTTTTTACAACTTTCGGCCCGCCGTGGCACTGAAACTCAACAATATCTTCACCGGTATAGCTATTTGGCCCTTTAAAAGGAAGTACAACCACCTCATCAATTTTGTTACCGTTTTCAACCACCCAGCCGTGATTAATTTTCCCCCATTGAAGAGTTTCTTTGGAAAACATTTTTAAAGCTATTTCGCAGGCTTTATCACCAGATATGCGCACTATCCCAACCCCGCCCGTACCGAGAGGAGTCGCTATAGCTGAAATCGTTTCAAATTCATCATTAATGTTCATACCCGGATTTTAGTATTAACAAGGATTTTATGCAAATATTAAGAAATATTAACCAAAATTTTGCAAAAAAGGCAATTATTTAATTCGTAGATACTTTATATATATGTAAGAAATAAATAAACCGAGAGAATAATTTTTTAACATAACATACACATACTGACCTACCACACTAACCTACACACTTACACTTACTTACACACACGAGGAATCAAAAAAGATTCGACGGGATTCAATTATTGAATCCCTTTTTTTTGTTATTTTTCATAAAACAGCTTGTAAAGAAATATTCTTGCATTATAATAAGATTACTCACCAAACCTCTTTGCAGATTACAGTGAGGCTGATGTTAATAAAGAAAATTGTTAGCCAAAAGCACACACATTTTCAACAAAATATAACAGACAGCTTCGTATATTATGCAAATGAAAGGAAAAACAAACAATGGCTAATATTAAATCCGCTAAAAAAAGAGTTCTAGTTGCAGAAAGAAACAGACAAAGAAACGTTGCTGTAAAGTCTGAAATCAAAACTGCTATCAGAAAGACTTTAGAATTAGCACAGGCCAAAAATGATGCAGAATTGAAACCAGCTTTAAGCCACGCATACAAATTGTGTGACAAGGCTGTTTCAAAAGGTGTTTTACACAAAAACACAGCTGCAAGAAAAAAATCAAGATTAACTTTAGCTGTTAACAAATTGTTGGCAAAATAAGTTTTAAAAGCTTGGTAAAAAACGCGTTCTAGTTTAGAGCGCGTTTTTTGTATGATTATTATTTAAAATTAAAAAGCCCTCTGTAATCAGAGGACTTTTTTAATCAAAACTGTTTTGATATTAGCCTACCAGTCTGCTTTCATCAGATTCAGAAGCTTTAACCATAATAGCGTGTTCAACAGGATTTTCTTTTTTAATAGTGCTTTCAAATCCATAATCGTCAAATCCAAGCTCGTCTTTAGGTTTTTTCATCTGGTATTCATCAACCAATTTTTTAGCAAGTTCAGCAATTTCATAAACAAGCTGATATCTGTTTTCAGAATTTTCGTTTAATTCCCAGGCTACCTTAATTATCTGATTTTGATGAGTCATTTTATTCTCCAAAGTTTAAATCATAACAAAATATTGATATATTAACTATAATATAAGATGAAAACAATATCAATAAATTTTTTAGAGATTTGTATTAACCATATAATTGTAAATCAGCGAAGAAGCAGCTACAATAAAATCTTTACCCTGCGGAGAGTTATAAGGTCTATTAACAAGCATAACAACAATATATTTCTTTCCGTTAGGTGTATAAACAATTCCCGCGTCACCAAGCATTTTGCCGATATCACCAGTTTTGTGGATGAATATTGCGTCTTTGGGCAAACCAGCATGAATAAGCCTGTTATTGTGTACGTGGCTCATATAATCAATCATTTTTTCACGGGAATTAAGAGAAAGGAATGAAGGATTGTCAATGTTATAAAGTAAAGTAGCCATTTCTTTAGCAGTAGTAACATTTGTACCGGCAAGATCCGGAAGCCAATCATTAATTCTAGTTTCTTTCATTCCCCATTTTCTCAAGGACTGATTTAGGGCATTCATTCCTCCTGTTGCAGCCAGAAGCATATTTGTAGCTGAATTATCCGATTCTGTAATCATAACTCTAGCAAGCTCGTCAACAGTATAAACGGCTCTTGCGCCTTTAAACTGTAGACTGCCAGACCCTTCCGAACGATAATAGTCAGTCATTGCTATTTTATCGTCAAGTTTAATTGCACCTGCTTCAATTGAACGGAAAAGTTGTATCAAAACAGGGATTTTTATTATACTAGCTGTTGCAAAAACTTCATTAGAAAGAATATCTGCATGTTTTCCTGACTCGTAATCCCAAACATAAATTGATGGCTTTAAAGAAGGATATGCAGCCACAAGATTTTTTAATTTAGACTCCAATGCAGTCATACTGTATGTTTCATACAATTTTTGCATTTGAGGTTTGGCCGTTTCAGTCTTCTGAAGATAATTCATCCCCATAAAATGGCTGTTATGTAAGTAATTAGAGGTAGGGAAAGCAATGTTTACTATATCAGTTTTCACAGCAGGATATTTATTAGCCCTTGTGAAAAATGGTCTTGTGACATTGTTATAATAAACAGGTATAACATAAACCACAAACAAAGCAGCAAGAAGAATATTTAATAAAAGAGCAAGAGGATTAGTTTTACGCTTTAGAGTTTTTCTTCTTTTTACATAAGCAGGTCTTATGTTACTTGAATATTTCGACCGTGTTTGTGTTGTATAGTTAGTGTAACCGTGTATATAATCACTCTTATACTGTGGCTTAGCCAAAGTAATATCCCCCAATCATCTCTATATTTATTATAATAAGATTATTTGTACCATTATTCCATACAGCATTTATAGTATATGAATGCCGAAGTATGTTAACTACACAATAGCACACGTTATATATTTCAAACAAAGAATTTACATTAATTAATTTACAGTTCGTATAAATTAATTATATACATTTATAACTACATTTGGTATTATAAATATAATAAGAAAACACAAGGATTTAATTATGAAAAATATTGTAATTTTCTCTGACAGAGATTCTGCACAAATTGAAGAAATTTTATCAAAAAATGAAGAATATGACATAAGAGCCAAAAGCCTTGACGAAGTTAAAGACGCTCAAAAATTTAACCCGTCGGCTCTTATTTTTAACTGTTCAATAGACAAATTAAAAGATATTTCAATGGTGACAAAATTGCCTGCACCGGCATTGATCATTGCAGAAAAATTTAATGACGATATTATTTTCAGAGGTGATTCATACGACTACGTCACAACACCTATTGATGATAAGGAGCTTAACTTAAGACTTAAAAACCTGTTAAAAATAAAAGAATTAAAAGAAACTATCAATCAGGTTTCTACTACAGATGCGCTGACAGGTCTTCATAACAGAAAATTCTTACATGAACGTTTGGAAGCTGAAATTT
Source organism: Candidatus Gastranaerophilales bacterium (assembly GCA_944325565.1). GTDB lineage: Bacteria > Cyanobacteriota > Vampirovibrionia > Gastranaerophilales > Gastranaerophilaceae > Limenecus. The sequence continues at coordinate 3,184 of CALVAT010000085.1, read as the reverse complement.
CTCGCTCAAAAAGATACGATACAAAACTCAGCTGCTTGCTTCTTGATATTGACTTTTTCAAAGTTGTAAACGATATGTATGGTTACGACTGGGGCGATGTTCTGCTTAAAAAAATCGCTGAAATGTTAAAAGGCTTTATAAGAAAAGAAGATATCATAACAAGATATGGAGATGAAGAATTCATTGTTCTTTTACCTAATACGCCGGAAGAAAATGCTTTCTTATTTGCTGAAAGATTTAGAAGAGAAATTGAAAAAATGGAATTTATACCAGCAGGTGAAGAAGAAAGACATCCGATTACTATCTCAGGCGGTATCGCATCATATCCATTCCTGCAAAATGTTGAAGAGGACGCTAATACCCTCATACGATATGCTGAACACGCATTATACAACGCAAAAAAACGCGGCAAAAATAAAATTGTGATGTTCTCACAAATAAATATTGAATACTAATAAAAAACCCCGTTTATCGGGGTTTTTTATTACATTTTTTTATAAACTCAATAATCTCTTTTATTTCTTCTGTTAAATCAGTTGCATATTTTAAGTTACTTGCTAATTCTTTAGCAAATTCGGCCTTTTGAAAATCCCCTAACTCGTGAATTCTAAAAAATTCAGACAACACCTTTGTCATAGAGGAATTGCTTCTAAAATCAGAAATAGTAGATTCACATATATTCTTGTAGCGTTTATTTATTGTTCTTTTAATCAAATTTAAAGAAAATATATCTTCAAATTCACCGTGTTTAATTAGATAAATAGAATCGCAGCTTCTCAATATTGGTGAAATCATATCAGCAGAAGTTTTTGCGTCAGCATCCAAAAGTATAAAAATCGGCAGTTTAAGCTCGTTTTTCAACTCCGAATACATCTTAACTACCTGATTTTTGCCACCGGCACCAAGAAGTTTTACCCCGTATTTGTTGAAATCATATCCGTATAAAGCAGCAAACTCAGGCAAAAGTATTTCTTCTGTAATTCCCTCGCATAACACAACCTTTTCAACAGGAAAAAGCAAGTCATAACGCTCTCTAATAGAGATCTCATCATAACGATTCAGATTTTCAAGCATAACAAGGCGTCTAAGATTTAGAGGCAGATTTTCAACACCGCAAATATTTTTTGCGATAGAAAGTACTCCATTTATGTTTATATCTACGTCTACAAGTTTTTTTACAGACTCAGAAATATTATAAGAGTCATAAATTTCATGTCTTAATATCCGGTTAAGTTCTTTGTTAATAACACAATCAGGAAGATAATTTCTGACTGAATCGTTCCAAACCTTTTCAAAAAATTCCGCCAGTATACACGTGTCAAGCTCATATATTTCTTTTTTAGACAATTTCGGGTATAATAAGTATCTGCATAAAATATCCGAAAAAACCCTGTAGTATTTTATTTCGGGATACTTAAAACGAGTCAGCCTGTCCAGTGCAAGCACTAAATTTTCTTGTGATACCGGCAAAAATTTAATTTTTGTTATGTCTAGATCTATTATCAAAACTTAAAACTAATATAAAAATTTGTTAACATTACTTATAAATTATAGCAAAAAAAGCAAATTTTAAAATGTTTGGTTTTTAATCAAATAGTAAAAGGTGGAAAATTAGAAGTGTATAATATTTCAGCATTAAACAACAACTACAATGTATATATGCCGAAAGCCAATACTCTGAACGGTACCAGAGGTATTTTGGGAAATAATGCAACAAATACAGTTGCCCCGCTGCCAGTTGCTTTTAAACAGCAAGGTTCAACACAAGTATTTGGAATTAATCAGGTAAGAACCGCTCTCTCCACCAAAGATGAACAAAATAAATATAATGAAATATCATCAATTATTGATAAAAAAACACGAAAAGACTTGCAGTCACTGTTAAAAAGCGGAAAATTGCTTAATAACAGCTCAAATGATGGAACAACAACATTAGATAATTTATACACAATAGCCACCGTACAAAGAGCAGAAGGATTGGATAGAAAAAATATTCTGGAGGAAACAATAAAAGCAATAAAACATCCGTTTATTATCCCTCAAAAATTCGGAGATATACCGATAAACATACAAACAGAAATCATAAATCATGAAAGAAGCCAGGGGAATATTATCTCATCATACGATCTGGATGTAAAATCAAGCACCTGTCCTGCTGCAAGCATTGAGTTTAATCTTGCTCACAAAATGCCGGCAGAATTTGCCAGAATGGTTTCGGGACTAACATCAGAGGATTTATGCGTAACTAAAAGAATAAATGTAAACGATCTATCTCAGGGGCTTCTTGATACAATCTGGATGCTAAATGAATTCGGAACAGAGCACAAACTCGAAAATTGGAATACTCTTGTTGTAAAACTAAGACCCGATAAAAATGCCATAGTAAGAGCTAAAATTCAAAATTCATACAAAGATCCGGATGAACGCTCACTTGTAGATGTACTTATGCAATCAACATTTATGAATGTAGGTGCGCAGAATACTTATGATTCACTTATTGATAAAAGAATACCAAAATATAATGAAGACGACAGCGGGTTAATAGATATAGAAAAGAATTTTGCAGAAGAACTTGCAACAGGCAAGGGAAAAGTATGTGTAACATATCAAAAAATCGATGACAGCGGAAGATTAGTCGGATATGAATGCGAACAGAGCGAAACACTCGCACACATTCAAAATACGCTCAATCAGGGTGATAACGTAATTATTGGATACACATACTGCGATAATGATAACAACGTAATAGGCGGGCACGAGATTACAATTATCGGCATTGAAACTGATAAAAAAGGACAAAAATATTTTATATGTAATGACACAGATGATGGAATTTCTGAACCAATCAAGTATAATATAGATGAACTACTGCCCAAAATTCATCATGCTGGAATACCAAAATCAGTACTCATAGACAACGTAGAGTTTATTGAAGGCTGGAAAGAATTGATGCAGATTTACAAAGAAACTAAAACTCAAAGAGAAGTAGAAAATAGCATACAAAATAATCGCTTAACAGTCTTAAGAAAAAGTGCTTAAATAAATTAATATATGCGTATATGACATAGATCCCTTACATCTTGAATTAAATTCAGGTGTAGGGGTTCTTCATTCTTTTGTTTTTAAAGATTCTACGCATCGCTCAAAATGACGTGCAGTTGTCATTCTGAAGCGTTCATCTTTG
>CALVAT010000084.1 GCA_944325565.1 Candidatus Gastranaerophilales bacterium | reverse complement strand
CTCAGGATGACGAAAAAAGAAAGCGCCTAAGGAAGACAATTTTAGCTGTCATTCTGAGACAACCACGTCATTCTGAGGGCGCAGCCCGAAGAATCTAAAAACACGTCATTCTGAGGCGTCAGCCGAAGAATCTATAGTATTGTGCTGACCCTTCGGTCACTATGCTCCCTCAGGATGACGCCCCGGAGTTATCAATACAAAATTAATTCTTAACACCATTAATTGACTTTATATCGGGATTAGGCAATAATATTTTTATGAACAGAGAAAACATAAGTCTGGAAGACGAATTAAAAGCATTTATAATAGAGGCACTGGAGCTTGAGGACATAACACCGTCAGACATCGATACTGACGCGCCGTTGTTTATCGACGGGCTGGGGCTGGATTCTATCGACGCTCTGGAACTCGGTATGGCATTAAAGAAAAAATACAAACTCTCTTTAGGCAGCGACAAAGAAGAGAACAAAAAACATTTTTATTCTGTCAAAACTCTGGCTGATTTTATAAGAAACTCTCAGGTATAAGGTAACGTGAAAATGGCTGAATATACAAGAGATGAAATTTTTAACTTATTAAAAGAGATTCTTGTCAACGACTTTGAAATCGAAGCTGACAGCATTGAAGGCGATGCAAATCTGTTTGAGGATTTAGAGTTTGACAGTATTGACGCGGTTGACCTCGCTGTAAGACTGCAGGAGTTCACTAACAGAAAAATTTCTCCGGACGATTTTAAAGAAATAAGAACAATTGACGATGTTGTTGATGCCATAGAAAAGCTTATCGAAGAATGAAAAACCTTTTTGTGAAATTTTACAAATCTGTGGCCGCTTTCATAAAAAAATTCGCTTTTGTTTTTTCTACTCTCTTTACGCTATTTGTCATTGCGTTATTTTACTTTACAGGTTTAAAAGGCTTAAAACTTTATCCTGTGGTAGTTAACTTTTGTATTTTTTTCATATTTTTTTCGTCATTGTTCGACAAAGAAACAGTTATCCAGAAATTCGCCCGTGTTTCAGAAGGCGGGGGCGAGCTTCACCCGAAAATAAAAACTTATACAAAAAATCTGACCTATATCTGGTGCGTGTATCTGCTCTTTCAGTTTTTGTTTTCCTTTGCAACTCTTTTTATGAGCGACAGGGTGTGGGTGATTTTTAACGGATGTGTTTCCTATATTTTACTGGGACTGTTTTTTGCGATAGAATATGTTTTTAGAATCCGTTTTAAAAAGAAGCATAATTTGTCAGAGAAAATTTCGAAATGAAAAATATTCTGCTACTAGTTCCACCATTGACAAAAATGTCCTATTGGTGACAATATCAAAGGGAACAAGCTCGAAATTTTCGAATGACGCATTGAAAAGGTGAGTCTTTGAGCTTCGAAAGCTCGAAGCGACAAAGACGACACTAGATTAGTAGAAAAATGAATCTGTTTGAAATATTTCATACCTCACAATACGACAATACCCCGCTGTTTAAACACAGGGGCGAGGATATCTCACTAAAAAAGTTTAAAAACATTGTTGCTTCGTCCGTAGAATTTTTGAACACACAAAAACCGGACAGAGTAGTTATCTTAAGCAGCGGTGCATTTGATTTTGCAGTGTGGTTTTTCGCCTGTATTTTTGCGGGGAAGCAGATATTTTTGCTGACAGACCCGTCAAAGCTTCAATATCTTGATTTTGATTATGTACTTGCAGACAAAGCTGCAATGACAGAGGCCGAAGCGGATTTTTTCAAAATCATCCCCGAAAACTTGATAATAAATTTTTACACATCGGGCTCAACAGCTTTGCCCAAAAACATAACCAAAACACTGCAGAACGTGATTACCGAAGCACATGATATTTATGATGAATTTTTTGCGGCGCCGAATACAACAAAAACACGACTGAAATTTTTAACCTCAACCCGTGCACAGCACATGTTTGCATTCACTTTTTATTTTGTGCTGCCGTTATGCTTTTTGGAAAATCTTATTATAGACACAACAGAAGTCTGCTATCCTGATGACGCGGATTTTAAAGACAGCGTGTTTATTTCTACCCCGTCGTTTCTTGAAAAATTTCAAAAATACGGAGTAAAAAACAGTTATTCACCGGTAATAATTTTTAGCGCCGGCGAAAAATTAAACGACACTGTATTTCAATACCTCGAACAAAACAGTAAAGTTGTAGACATCTACGGAAGCACAGAAACAGGCACCATCGCCTACAAAAACAACAGTGCAGACAAAGAGCTGACATGTTTAAACAAAGTAAAAATATCAACAAATGAAAATTCACAAATTGTTGTGTCCTCGCCGTATTTTATGCAGGAATCTATTACACTCGGCGATATTGCACGGATAAAAGACGCAAAACACTTTCTCCTGTGCGGCAGAGCAGACAGGATATTTAAAATTCAGGAAAAAAGAGTGTCTGCTCCTGAAGTAGAAAACGCACTTATGCATGCATCTTCGGGGATGATTAGCGAATGCTACTGTTTTAAATCAGGCGAAAAACTTGCCTGTGCAGTTGTGTTAACAGACAAAGGGAAGGATTTTTTCATCTCGAACAACAATTCCATTGCCAAACTTACCTCTTTATTTAAAAACGCGTTAAACGGCAAGGTGGAAATTATCCCGCAAAAATGGAAGTTTTTGTATTCGCTCCCGCGCACAAAAACCGGAAAAATTGACGCTCAAGTGCTTGAGCAGATTTTTAAAACCAATGTTTCAATGCCGTTTGTTTTCAATGTGCAAAAAGATGCACAAAGCGCTGTGTTTGACATAACATTTCCGGCCTGCTGCAATTTTTTTGAAGGGCACTTTAACGGTTTTGCTGTGCTTCCGGGAGTTGTGCAGCTTTATTTTGCACACTTCTTTGCGATAGAGGCTTTTGGAAAAGGGGTCTTAAGCGATTGCGTGAAAAAAATCAAGTTCTCAAAGCTTATTCGGCCCGATGAAAACCTGAAACTCATATTTGAAAGAAAAAACAATTTGATAAATTATATGTATAAAAGGGACGAACATATCTGTTCGAGCGGAGTGATGACAATAGATGAAAAAGATTGAAACACAGTATAAAACAAGAGTCGAATTCTATGACCTTGACCCGATGAATGTTGTCTGGCACGGAAATTACGTAAAATATCTCGAGGCAGCAAGGTGCGATTTTCTTGAAAAAATCGGCTGCACATACGACGATATAAAAGATGCCGGATACGCTTATCCCGTCGCCAAAATGGAGATGAAATTCGTTACCCCCTGCGTTTTTATGCAGAATCTTGTTGTAAAAACACAACTCGAATCTCTCGAGCCGTCCTTGAACTTTAAATACACTATTCTGGATGAAAAAACAGGCGCAAAACTCTTTAGCGCAAAGACCATGCAAATCTGCGTGGAGATAGAAACAAGAAAAACCGTCTACAGCGTGCCTGACGTGTTGAAAAAAAGGGTAGAAAACTATGAAAGCTAAAAATATTTTTTTCATCAGCCTTTGTTCTGTGATGCTGCTTGCGCACAGTGCGGCCGCTGACAGTGTTTTGAACCACAAAATAACCGCCAAACAGGCCGCGGACAAGCTGCCGGAATTTTCTGACGCAGCCTGCCGCTTTACACAGGAAAAATCAGTAAAAAACAGCTCCACAGGCGAAGTTACGCTGAAATCCGGCGGAAACTTCAAGTTCGAAAAGGCCAATGGCGTTACTTTTGAAACCACCTACCCCGTAAAATCCGTTTCCTCGTACACTACAGAACAAAACAAACACGTAAGCTCCATTGTAAAAGCACTGGCGAACAAAAACTACACATATCTTGAAAAAAACTTTGACATCTATTATCTTTCATCCTCCAACAACAGATGGGAGCTGGCTTTAAAGCCTAAAAAAGACAGCAAAGCCGCCGCTGCATTGAAACTTATCAACATCAAAGGCCGAAACGGCATAGACAATATGGTTATAGACACACAAAACAGCAAAACGACCATAAACTATACAGATTGCAGCCATAGCACGGGTACAAGATAAAAAATAGCCTTAACAATTCTACAAAGTATCATGACAAAATACAGCGGCTGCGATAATATTATGATAATGTTCGAGAAAAATTCGTGATAAGGAGCCAAGCGACGTGAACGAATTTTTTGAGTGACACATTGAAAAGGTGAGCAGGTGCTGGCTGCGGTCAGCCGGCAGCAACTGCGACACTAGATTAGATTAAGTCAGAACAATGAGGAACAGGGCGATTAACGACAAACTTTCCGGCAATCCGGAGCCTGATGCAAAAGACAAGACTGCTGCGGGGGCTAATTCTGGGTCTAATTTAAACAATTTTAAGGGTAATTCTAATTCTAAAGGGGAAAATATGACAAGTCCGATGACACAAACTAACACTTTTGTTGACAACGACAAAAGCAATCTGAGAGCTTCATCTCTGCTTTCTAAAGCAGGTGTTCCTATTTCCCACATAGTAGCAGCGGACAATTATATGTTCGTAAAAAAGATTTACGGCACACCCGTTGTGAAAAGCAGAATAACCAACAAAGACAAAGCTCTTCTGGGCAAATATGATTTTAACCAGCTCGAGTACACAACAGTAAAACAAATCAACGAAGAGCTAGAACTCTTAAAAAAATGGTCGTCTTCGCTCGACAAAAATTTAAAAACCGATGCGGATAATATTATCGACATCAGGTTGAAAGAACTAAAATACCTTGCGGCCTGCCGCTACACACTTATTACTAACGAAATCTACAACGGCTATATAGCACTCGAAAAATATTTTGAAGATATTTCAAAATATTCAATATAAAAAATATTAACATTTGTAAAAAAAGCGAATTAATTTATCAAATATTTTCTTTCTGCCGTTTTATTTTATATATAATCATTGTGTGAAAGATAAGGAAGTGTTATGTCGAAAGTTCTATTTTTAGTATCACCTACTTTAAACTCTTTTGTGGATAGAAGAAAAGGTACAACAGGTAACAAAATTGACTGTGCATTTCAGCACTTTAAAAATTCAACCGTATCCAATGTTCAAATCGGCGCACTCGCCGGTGTTACAGCTTTAATCGGACGTGCCGCTATGCAAAAAGCTCCAGAGGCTGCAGCCCAGCTTCAAAACAAAGGTATTTTGACAAAACTCGTAAAATATATCAACGCAGCACCAAAACCTGTTAAAATTGTTACAGGAGCACTTGCAGGATTGAGTCTGCTTGTGAGAACATATAATAAAGGTAAAATTGAACAAAAATACTTAGACCGTGCACAGTTTGTAGACCATACGTTTACACTGGACGGCGAAGGTATAAAAGCTCAAAACCTTTCGAACACAAAAGTTAAATAAGTTATATCTATGTCTTTATTCGCATAGTATATATGCGTGAGCAGTCTGTATAAACCTGCAGACTGTTTTTTTTATGTGTTTGCACTCCTGTGCGAGATATAACAATTTCAGGGTGACAATTATCTTTTACTCGGATATAATATAGGTTATGGATAAATCTGAAGAACTAAAAATCATAGAAGATATGCAGGCTGTTGTTGCACAAATGAAAGCCGATGATATAGAAGAAAATCCAGAGTGCGAATTTGAAGTTTTCGACTGCCAGTGCTGCGGTGAAGAAAAATCCATCGCAGGTTCTGTTGTATATGACGGAATCAGGCTTTGCAACGACTGTGTTTTGTTAGCAGAAACCGGTTTTGCTCTGCATAAAATTAAAAACATACAAGATTTGATAACAAACATGGAAGATAAAAAACTTGAGGCCCAGTGCAACTTTCTAAAACAGGAAGAAGCCGGACAAAATAACTAAAAGAACAAAAATGCATAACAAACTTTTAAACAAACTCACCATACTGGATAGATATATTTTGTTACAGGTATTAGAGATATTTGTAATGGGTATTGTCATTTTTACCTCGATTATATTTGCCTCTGATACTTTTATAACCCTCATAAAACAGATTACCCTCTACGGTATACCGTTCAACATAGCAATGATGATTGTTTTGCTGAATCTTCCGCAGGTATTTGTCATGGCTATACCAATGAGTGTTCTGTTTTCTACGGTTATGACGCTCAACAGACTGAGCCTGTCATCTGAAATTACCGTAATGAGAGCCTGCGGCATAGGGCTTAACCGTATTGCAAAACCAATATTTATTTTTGCCACAGCAATGGCGCTATTAACGTTTATTATTAACGAAACTATTGTGCCTGTGACAAACTCCCAGTCCAAAACCCTTGCCGTCTGGGCGCTGGGACAAAAAAATATCCCTAATGGAAAACAAAATTTTACATTCAAAGAACTTAAAAACGATGAATACGGCAACAAAGTGATGAAGCGGCTTTTCTTTGTACAAAAATGCGAGGATAATACGCTTAAAAACGTTTCTGTTGTTGATTTTTCAGACACGAAAAAAATTCAGGTTATACAATCCCAAACAGGAAAAACAAGCCCCGCCGGCTGGCAGTTTAACCGCGGTGCGGCATACACCATGAACAAAGACGAAAAAGTCCTGAACACAACATGGTTTGATCAGTCCATTGTTGATTTCGGCATGGATGTAAAAGACTCTATGACAGAAGACGAGGCCACACAGTACAACGTAATTTCGCTGTGGAAATATATTGAAAACAACTCTAAAAAACATGACCCGAAAACTCACTCACTGTTTAAAATCGAACTTCATAACAAATTTGCATTCCCGTTCACCACTGTGGTGCTTGTGCTGCTTGGGGTTCCTCTGGCAATAACACCGCCTAGAGTAAGGTATAATAGAGGATTTTTGTTCAGTATTTTGATTATATTTTTATATTACCTGCTGCGCGCATTATCGCTTTCCTTCGGGGAAAATATGGCTGTTTCGCCTTTCTTCGCGGCATGGATACCTAACTTTATATTAATAATTCTCGGCTCTATACTTTATTACAGAAAAGTTTATACTATAACTTAAATTTGTATTATTATAATAGTAACAGATGAGAAGTTAAATTAATTTAACATTCAAACCTAAACTGACAAAAATAAATTTTCACGTTTTTTAAAACGAACAGAAAAGAGCTATATAGATGCGCAAGCAGCGCACCGGTGTATTTTTACAGAAAGAGTTAAATTATGCCGCCATTAACAGTAATAACGTCATCATCGACAACATCGAATTTTTATAACCCGTCGCACAAGGTAAAAACAACAGGGACATTAGAAATAAAGGACAATCCCTTTGAAAACCTTGTAAAAAACAATCCCGACGGCAAAGTAAAAAGAGCGTCGCTGGCCGGCAGCGCCGCTGCAACACTTTTGTATCTCTTTGCACTCGCTAAAGCAACGCGCAAAGGTAATTTTAAACCCAAAGACATGTTTAAAATAAACTTCAACAGCGTCCCCAGAGCCATAGGTCTTGCGACTTCTGCTTTAATAGGGGGGCTTTCAGGCGGTTTGATTGCAGATAAAAAAGAAAACAGAAAACCCAAGCTAAAAGAGGCGATGCACCAGTTTTTAGGCAACATTGTCACCCCGATAAGCATTGTAGGCATAGGTACATCTATCATAGAGAAAAAGAAACTTTCTATGGTTAAAAATTGCATCTACGGCGGACTTGCAGCTATAGCAGGCGTAGGCTGCGGCGTCACAGGCGGCAACTATATTGCGACGAAAGTTAACGAAGCCATATACAAAGAAGACGACACAAGAAAAGTCGGGCCAAAGGATTTTGGTATACACATAGATGACATACTGACAGTTATGGCAATGACAGACCTCGGCGATGCAGTGAAAAGCTTTGTATCAAAAGCTCTGCCGGCAATATT
>CALVAT010000083.1 GCA_944325565.1 Candidatus Gastranaerophilales bacterium | reverse complement strand
TCATTTTTGTCACCGAATTATGTAACACATACAAGAATGACGCGGGGGAAGTTCAGAAAGACACGAATTAAGCCAGATTGTTGTACTTATCTGTCAGGGACGCAACAACTTTACCCCAGTTGCTATTCAAGCCTGTCGGGTCGTTTTCTGCGCCTATAGGAGAATATTTTTCGTGAATCTGTGATATTGTGACAAGTCCCTCGTCAACATAATTGTTTTTAAGATTTTTTGCCAGCGCTTCAAGGCAATCATCTACACTGTCAAAGGTTGCCTGTGCTCTGTAGTTGCTCGAGGCGCTCATTATGCCAGCAACATTGTTTTTGTTTCTGGCGGCAGGGCTTGTGCCGTGAGAACTTTCGCTGTTTGCTATTGCTGCTAAAAGTGCAGCGCTTATGCCGTATTTATTTTGCAGTTCTATAAGTTTCTGGCCTTTGCCTGCAAGCACACCTTTGAGATGTTTGTTTAAATCCTCTGCGCTGCCCTTATAAAGGTCTGTTGCTTTTTGTGTGTAGTTTCCATAATCTGCTTTGCCGCCGGCGGGGTTGGCAAAGTTAAAGTTAAACTGCGGCATTTTATAGTTCTTTACAAGCTCCATAAAATTGCCCCACATTTGCGCAAACATATTTTGCTGCTGCTGGGCGGCAAAAAACTCCTGCATAAAATTAAACCCTGTTGATGAAAATCCGAACGGGTCAAAACCGCCGAAGCAGGAGAACTCGGGCATTGTAAAATTCGAGGTGTTCAGCGGGAACAGGCCGCCTGTTGAAAAAAAGTCCGGCATGGATGCAAACGAATACCCTGTGCCTGATGAGGGCAGGTAATTGAAATTTAAGTTGTTAAAACCAATATTGTATCCCGACATGATTTTCCCTTAAGTTCCTCTATATAAATAAAAACATTTTGTTTCAAAAAATTGCTTTTTAAAAAATTAGTTTTCAATATATTTCTTCAGCGCTTTTTCTTCGCTGTTCAGCTCATCGAGCAGAAACTTTGTGACAAGTTCTGCGTGTATCTCGTGTGTGAAATTTTCATCAGCGTATGCCGAGAGATTTTCTACGGTATTTTTAAAGTTTTGGGGAATACGTTTTATATTGAAGGCAAGCAGCGCCGGCTGGGAGCAGTGCACTATTTCATGCACAAACTGATGCATGGGGCTCTGTGTAGACTGCATCCATTCATTGTCTTTATCTTCCGGATTGACTATTATATAAGTTTCGCCGTCTATGTTAAAGCTGACCCCGCCGGCCGGAAGATGTCTGCTGACAATTATGTTATCCGGAAGCGGAAAGTTTTTTGATTTCAGTATTTTTACTGCTTCAAGATACATTTTTGCTTTTCGGGGATTGTTGTCCAGATAAGCATTTTTTATCCCGTATTTTTGAAGCAGCGTGTTTTTTATATTTGTAACCTGCGGGTCAGTATCTTTTTCACAGAGATTTTTTAAAATTTGTAATAATTCTTTATTGTCCTTGTCCATTTTTTTGTGGAAATACTGTTCTGTTTCGAGATTTGTTTTTCTCTGCTTTTGTGCTTTTTGCCAGAGTGTGTTGTCAAAGGGGGAGAAGCCGTTTTGATAGTTTTGAAAAACAGATTCCATGATATTTTCGAGTGCGAGATTGAACTGGGTTTCGTTTTTGCTTTGCACAAGCTCTTGCAGCAGCTTTTTGTCCACAAGCCTGCAGTTTTTGAGATTAGCTGCAACCTGTTTTTTCTTTTTCGTAAAATCTGACTCAAAAGTATCCTGATGTTTTGCAAAAGAAGGGCGCACGCTGTTGTTGTCCCTGCGTTGCGTATAAAGCTGTTGTTGTGTTAAATCCAGTCTGTTAATCTGCATTACTTCCGCCTTCAGTTTATATAAAACAACAGCTGTTTAATAATTGCCTGTTTGTTAAAGTAATTTGAAGGGCTCGTCATAATAAATGTAATTTTTTATAACGTTGTTTTTAGGCAGGTACTGTTTTAGCATAACGGGCTTGTACATATTCTTTTTAATGTTTTCTCTCTGCTTTTTTTCAAACTCGTCAAAAGAATAAATGTGCATATTTTCACCCTCTCTTTGTAAACATTTCACTTTAGCGCATTAACAACTACACTTTATATATGCTATATTTATTGATAAATAGCTTTGCTCTCTTATACCAATCAGAGGGATACTTAAAACTTTTTTTTAAATTTAAATTTAAATAATCAAGGGAACGGAACAAATTGGATTGGAAAAAGAAACTAAAATTCATACTGATAGCCTCAGCTTTTGCAGTAGTGATTTTAATAGTGCTGACAAATGTTTTTAAGATGACACGTGTATCTGAAAAGGATTTGAAAGCATACAATCAGGGGCTGCAATACGTAAGACAGGGCGATTTTGAAAATGCTTACTTTAACTTTTCTAACGTGTCAAAGACTTCGGGGATATATGAAATTGCACTTTTGCGTCAGGCAATGAGCGCGGATAAGCTGAATGATGCCCAGACAGCCTCAAAAAAATACAGAATGTTTATAGAAAAATATCCCGAGTCTGTGTTTATTGAAAAAGCCTACTACTCGCTTGCGCAAAACTGCTTTAAAGAAAAGGACTACAATAGAGCTGAAAAAACTTTTAATGATATAAGAAAACTCTTTAAAGACAGCGATTATGCTAAAGCCTCGGATTATTACCTCGGGCTGATTCAAAAAGAAAAAATAAAAGAAAACGATAATGAAAAGGATATACTTCAAAAAAAACTTAAGGCAAAAGCGTTTTTTGTCCAGTACCTTGCGACCACGCCGGACGGGCGTTTTGCAACGGATTGTATAAACGAAATAGCTGCTTTAGGGCTGCCTATTACGCCCTATGAATACTTTTTGATAGGCCAGACATGCTTTAAAACTGCCCAGTATCAGCGTGCGTTTAACAATTTTAATTTGTCCGATATGAGGCTGGCATGGGGGTATTTGAGCATACTTTATACAAAAAGAGGAGAGTATCTTAAAGCCAGAGAAATTTTTGAAACTAACTATATAAAATATTCCGATAATATTGCCGCAGAAGAGCTTCCGGCGGTGCTTGAGAACTATGCTTCTTTGAGCCCCGTGGGGATGAAAGACGGCTGGTACAAGGCTCTGTCGCTTGCTCAAAATTATCGTGCACAGGGAGAGGATTATATCCTGTACAGACTGGCAAAACTCGTAAGCGGCGAGGAAAGAAACAGATTGAACAGGCTTATTTTTACACAGTACAGCAGCGGAAAATACGCCGGTGATGCTGTCGCTAACCTGTTCTGGGAAGCATATAAAAGAGGCGATTATCAAGAAGCAAAAATGCTCGGCAATATCCATACAAGAGATTACCCGAATACAAACTCCGCCCCCAGAGTCCTTTTCTGGAGTGCAAAAATTGCTGCCAAAGAAGGGCATAAAAGCGAGGCAAAAGCTCTGTATCAGCGGGTTATATCAAAATATCCCGACAGCTATTACGCTTATAGAGCCTCAAAACTTGCAGGACACGGACAGAACGCCGATTGGAAAACAAGAGCCTCGCACAGGCTGCCTGAAAAATCCGTATATATTGAATTCCCTGCTAAATATACAAAGATTACAGACGACAATTTAAGCGTTGTTGATACAATCTTAAAGCTTAACGACTTCAAACTTATACAGGAAATCGATGAAAATAACAAAGCTCTGTTAAGCTGGATTAAGTATAAAGAGGGCGAATTCTCTACCTCTGCCGTGCTTGCACGTGATTTTATAGACTCACTTGAACAAAAGCCTGATTTTGACGACAGTTTGTACAAGCTTGCTTACCAGCTTCATTATCAGGATACGATAAACAATACAGCCAGAAGATACAGGCTGGATCCGTATCTTGTCACTTCAATAATCAGGGAAGAAAGCTATTTTAACAAAAATGCCAAAAGTATTGCTGGCGCGGCCGGTCTGATGCAGATTATGCCTTCAACAGCACGCTATATTACGAACAAAAACGCTATTCCCTACAGCGGGGTCACCGAGCTATACAATCCAAGGGCAAATATAAACATCGGGTGTTCTTATCTTCACTATGTTAAAACAACTTTGCACAACGATGATTTGCTTGTTGTTGCGTCATATAACGGCGGGCCTAATGCAGTACAAAGCTGGAAGGAAAAACTCAGTTACAAAAATTTTGATGAATTTGTGGAGAGTATTCCCTATCCGGAAACCGCAGAATATATCAAGAAGGTTTTCAGAAGCTACTGGGTTTACCTTAATGTTTATTAATCAGAGTTCTGCTCAGGATACCCCACAAGCATCATAAAAAACAACGTCAACGCAGGCGTTTTATAATCTCGTGCGTAAACTCGGTTGTACCGGCGTTCCCGCCTAAATCGCAGGTCAAAACTTTTCCCTCGGCCAGTATAGAATACAACGCCCGTTCTATTTTTTGAGCTTTCTCTTCTTCGCCAATATGTTTTAACATATTTATTGCGCAAATCAACAACGCTGTCGGGTTTGCTTTATTCTGTCCCTTTATATCCGGAGCAGAGCCGTGCACAGGCTCGAACACAGCGCAGCAATCCCCGATATTAGCGCCCTGAGCCACACCCAGCCCGCCAATTAATCCGGCTGTAAGGTCAGAAACTATATCACCATAAAGATTGGGAAGCAAAAGCATATCAAACTGCTGCGGTTTTTGAACAAGCTGCATACAAAGGTTATCCACAAGAATCTCTTTGTACTCTACCTGCGGATAATCAGCGGCAACCGTTCTTGCGCAATCAAGAAACAACCCGTCTGAAAGCTTGCAGATATTGGCTTTTGTTACTGCATGAATTTTTTTTCTTCCGTGTTTTAATGCGTATTCAAAAGCGTATTTTGCTATTCTTGTTGAAGCTGATCTTGTAATAATTTTTATGGATTCTGCCGTATCCTCATCTATTTTTCTTTCTATACCTGCATAAAGATCTTCTGTATTTTCTCTGACAACAACAAGGTCAATACCTTGAAACGGCGTTTTTATCCCATCGATATTTTTGCAGGGGCGAAGGTTCGCATAAAGGTCGAGTTCTTTTCTCAAAGCCACGTTCACGCTGCGAAAACCCTTGCCTATAGGTGTAGTGACCGGAGCTTTGAGCGCAACTTTGTTCTGTCTTATAGATTCGATAACCCGCTGCGGCAGCACAGTGCCCTCGGTTTGTGCAACGTCAGCGCCCGCTGTCTGTATATCCCAGTCTATTTTTACGCCTGCAGCCTCTAATATCATCACTACAGAATCAGAGATTTCCGGCCCTATTCCGTCGCCGGGGATAAGAGTAACCCTTTTCATTTATATTGCCTCTTCTTTCAGAACATCGATTAACAGTTTTATTGCCTCTTTTGCAAACAAATACTTTATAATAATCCTCGGTAGTTTCGGATTAACATTATATTTGTGCACATGCATTTCATCTTTTGTGCCGACCCCGATATACACAAGCCCGACAGGTTTTTCCCCGCTGCCTCCGGTAGGGCCGGCTATACCCGTTGTCGCAAGAGCATAATCACAGCCGGTGTTCTCCAGCAGCCCCTTAACCATTTCTCCGGCGGTTTGCACGCTCACCGCGCCGTATTGCTCGAGAGTTTCGGGTTTTACGTTAAGATATTTTGCTTTGGCTTCGTTTGCATAAGTGACAAAATTTGATTGTATATAAGCAGAGCTGCCTGAAACATCCGTCATAAGCGAACTAACAAGTCCGCCTGTACAGGATTCGGCCACGGCAAGTTTCTTCTGTTTTTCAAGAAGAAGCTTCCCTGCAATATACGGCTCTTTAAGACCGGAGATAATATTGAACAATTTTAAATACGTAAAAATATTTTCTTTCATAAATCTTTCATCTCCAATCTAAAAGTATTCCACGCCAAAAAATTTAATCTAGTGTCGTCTTTTTTTGCTTCGAGCTTTCGAAGCTCAAAGACTCACCTTTTCAAGGTGTTGCTCAAAAAATTCGTTCACGTCACTTACCTCTCACAAAACCAGCCACTGGCTGCTTTTGTTCGGCAGAGTCTTATCACGAATTTTTCTCGAACAATTTAATGCAGCGGTATATCAAGCGGCTGTGTCAGCAAGATATCAATATTTGTCCCCGGAGCAAGCACAAGTTCATTGCCCTTCTTGAACAAATCAACAATATCAGCCCCGACATAATAAATTATGCCGCCTATACTTCCGCCCACAGCGCCAACCGGTACACAAAGATACTGCATATTTTCGCCTGTACCTTTACCCCAGTCGATTGCTTTGCTGACAATATTTTTTGTATTGGCCCAGTTCTGCTGGATTGCATATCCGTAATTTCCGCCGGAGTACACACCGCCATCGAGCGTAAGTTCGCTGTATCCGTAGAGGCCTGCTGTTATAGGCACCTGTTTTCCGTTAGGGGTGACAACATGGTCAAAGCTAAAGTACACAACAGCACAGCGAGAAAGTCTTTTTGATGGTGTAACTTTGTTTATTGTCCCTCTTACAACAGAACCGGCCGGCAGGGCAATCTGTCCGTCGACTATTTTGTCCTCTTTTAACATAGCAGAGAACTCATCACCCATATCCAGCATTCTGGAAGAAATTTCGTCAAGCAGTTCAAGTTTCATAGTTGTTCCGGCCGGAAGTCTAACAGCCTGAACATCACCGCGCATTCTTTTATTTGTATCCGCTGCAAAAGCCTGAGCACTGAACCCCATAACAAGACCCGCCATAAGCAAGCAGCATGCAATATATTTTTTCATTGTAAACCTCTCCTATAATCTAGTGTCGTCATTGACTCACATATACAATTATTGTAAATATTTGTCCCGACAATTGCAACTCTATTTCACTTCTGTATACAAAGAAGAGGCCTCTTGCACTGACACATTGCCCGTTGGAATTTTTACGACCTTAACGCTTACACTTTTGTTAAAGTGTACTATCGTAATAATATCCCCTTCTTTTAACTGTTTAGAAGGTTTTGCGGGTATGTCGTTGACAAGCACACGCCCCTGATCAGAGACATCGTTGGCCACCGTTCTTCTTTTAATTAGTCTTGAAACCTTTAAAAATTTATCTAATCTCATAGTTTCTTATTTTAACAAAAATACGGATATTCGATTTAGTAAAAATAACAAATCATGCCCTTGCTTAATATTTCTTAACAATATCCTCTCTTTATACGATGTAAAAACTCTAAATATTTTGCAAAATATAGTTACTTACTAAGGCTTAAAAAAGTCGGGAGAGGTTAAAAAATGGTAGGAGCAATAGGTTCGATATCAAGCAGTATCTATCAATACCAGCTTACAATGCCTGATGCTACACAAACATCTCAGGCAGCTAGTTTTGAAGAGCTTGTATCCAACGGAAAGATAGAGAATCCTTCGGCAGACAGCCAGTCAGCTTCTGTATCCGCTGCATCAGCGGGCGGGACATCCTCGTCATCTTCATCTTCAAGCAGTGCAAACAGCGAAATGGATTTGAACAACGACGGTCAGGTCACATCGGATGAAGTTATCCGCTACATGCAGATGCAAATGCTCGATAAAATGTCCGAACAGATGAGTTCAGAAGACGGAGCTTTTGAGATGGGGCAGCAGGGCACAGAAAAAAGCAACGGTATTGAAGAATTTCAAACCAAACAGGCTGCCGGCGCATATCAGGCCACTCAGGATTCTTTGATTGATATGATTACAACAAGCTTTATGGCTTAATCTTCACACGGTAAACCCAACTATTATAAAACAAAAGTAACCGTTTAAACGGCTGCTAGACTTGGTTAGGCGGTCTAAACAGGAATGATTATTTATCTAATCTAGTGTCGCAGTTGCTGCCGGCTGACCGCAGCCAGCACCTGCTCACCTTTGCCTTCTTTTTCCACT
>CALVAT010000082.1 GCA_944325565.1 Candidatus Gastranaerophilales bacterium | reverse complement strand
AGTATCTGAATTTGAAATGAAACTTCCGGCTGAAAATATAAAAATCCCCAATAATATTACATAATAAATATTATCAATATAAAAGCCAATGTTTCTGCATTGCCGCTCAACAAAAATATATAAAAAAACAAATTTTCTAACTATCTTTTAATCTTGTTTTTGTACTAAAATAAATATTAAAGACAGTTAAGGGTAGATTAATGGATAATAATTTTCATAAAAAATTCTTTTTTATTGCAATCGGCGGCATAGGGATGAGCGGTCTGGCAAAATATTTGCTTGAAATGGGCTGCAATGTATCCGGCTCTGACATAAAAGAAAGCAAATACACAAAAAAGGTTGAAGCTTTAGGTGCAAAAGTTTATATTGGACATGACGCAAAACATATCGAGCCTGATATGATTGTTGTTGCGTCTACAGCAATAAAAGATGACAATCCTGAAAAAATCAGAGCTAAAGAACTCGGACTAAAGGTTTTACATCGTTCTGATGTTTTAAAAATGATTTCTGAAGGTTTGGGACACGATATTAAGCAGTTCATAGGATTTTCCGGTACACATGGAAAAACCACCACCAGCGGATTGTGTTCTTATGTCCTTGAAAAAGCAGGATATTCTCCTTCTTACTGCGTAGGCGGAATTATTCCGGATTTGGACACAAATGCAGAATTTGGCAAAGGGAATTTCTTTGTTGCAGAGCTGGATGAATCAGATGGAACAATAATCAAATACCATACAAATGTCAGTGTTATAAACAACCTCGAGGTTGATCACGTAGATTTCTACAAAAACGGATTTGATGATTTATTAAAAACCTTCCGCACTCACATTGATAACAGGGCCAAAGACGGAAAAATTATCGTCAACAAAGACTGCAACGGTATAAAAAAACTTATTGAAGCCAATTCTGACATTAACTTCTTAACTTTTGGTATAGATAGCTGGGACGTAGATTATACAGCGAAGAACATACGTTTTACCGAGCTTGGTTCAGAATTTGATGTTTATTATAAAACAACAAAACTCATTCCGGTTAAACTGATTATTCCAGGAAAACACAATATCTACAATACTCTCGCTGTAGTTGCAGCTCTTCATCAGGAAGGTGTGGATTTGGAAAAAATCAGACCTCATTTTGAAACATTCACTGGTATGGGCAGAAGATTCCAAAAAGTGGCAGAATTTGACGGGATAAGAATTTTCGATGATTACGCACACCATCCTACAGAAATTAAGACCACTCTTGAGAGCGCAAAGCTTTGTGAAAAAGACAGGCTTGTTGCAATTTTTCAACCGCATAGATATACACGTCTTAAAGGATTGTGGAATGACTTTTTACACAGTTTTAACACAGTGGACAAGCTTATTGTTGTAGATGTTTATTCTGCATCTGAAAATCCTATTGAAGGCATAGATTCAAAAACTTTTGCAGGATGCTTCGAAAACAAAGATGTCACCTATGTTAGCGGAAGTATGGAAAATGCAGCAAGAAAAATTTTGCCGTTATTAAAATCAGGTGATATGGTTATAACCCTTGGAGCCGGCGATGTCACAAGAATAGGCGGCGAGTTGTTGAAACTCCATAAAGCTATGCTGCCGCAGTGTGTTGAAAACGGCACGGAGCTTCTTGCGGGCAAAAATTAAAACAGGTTACAAAATAAGCGGGTATAAAGCTATGACTTGTAATTACATTGAAAACTACGAACTTAAAAATCACACAACCTTTAAAATAGGCGGGCTTGCGCAGCGTGCGTTTTTCCCTGAAAACATTGAAGATTTTTGTGAGCTTTTAAAAACTTTAAACAATCCTATTGTTTTGGGTAATTGTTCAAACGTTCTCGTTTCTTCAAAAGGTATTGAACAGGATGTTATATTAACGTCAAAGCTCAAAAATTTTGATGTTTCAAATAACATAATAACAGCACAGTGCGGTGTAAAGGTTCCTATGTTATCAAAAGAAGCAGAATCTCTCGGACTCAGCGGATTCGAATTTATGATAGGTTTTCCTGGGTCTGTGGGCGGTGCTGTTGTAATGAATGCATCCGCTCATTCTCAGTCTGTTTCTGATTCTTTTAAAACCTGCCGTGTGTTTGATATGGATACCAAAAAGGTCGTTGAATTAAATAAAGATGAGATGAAATTCGGCTACAGACATTCTGTTTTACAGGAAAAAAATTATATCCTTCTTGACGCAAAATTTGAGCTAAGACCGGCACCCAAAGAAGAAATTACAGCCATTATGCAAAGAAATCTGGATTTTCGAAAAGACAAACAGCCCAGCCTTGTGCTGCCTAATGCAGGAAGTATTTTTAGAAATCCGCCCAATGATTCTGCCGGAAGACTGCTTGAAAAAGCGGGAGTAAAAGGTCTTAAAGAAGGCGGGGCTCAGGTATGGCTCGGACATGCAAACTTTATTGTAAATGTAGAAAATGCTACATCAAAAGATGTTTCACTTCTTATGAATAAAATGTATAATATGGTAAAAGAAAAATATACTATAAAACTTATTCCCGAGGTAAAATTCATCGGAATAAAAAGCAAGGAAGAAGAAGATTTATGGGATACAATGTTGAACCAAAAATAGATAAAAATACCAAAATAGCAGTACTAATGGGCGGCCCCTCCAGCGAAGCCGAAATTTCAAGACGTTCCGGCAAAAATGTTTTCAATGCGTTGAAAAATCTTGGTTATGTTAATGCAGAACTCATAGAGGTGGATGAAAATATAGCCAAAACGCTCAGGGATAAAGGTATAGAAGTTGTTTATAACGCTATGCACGGAAAATTCGGCGAAGACGGCTGCATACAGGGTATGCTCGAAGTTATGGGAATACCCTACACCGGCTGCGGTGTTATGGCCAGTTCTGTTTGTATGAACAAGGAATTCACAAAAAATGTTTTGAAAGAAGCAGGGATTCCGCTTATAAAATCCGTACTTGTCAGAAAAGACGAATCTTATAAAGAAAAAATTAAAGGTTTGAAATACCCGTTTATGTTAAAGCCGGTTTCCGAAGGTTCAAGCCTCGGAATGTACAAGGTGAATACTCCTGATGAGATGGAAGAATGTTTCAAAAAATCTCTCGAGTACGGTCAGGATGTTATGGTAGAAGAATATCTTGAGGGAAAAAGCGTTACCGTTGGAGTGTTAGAAGACGGTGAAAAAATGTTTGCCACAGAAATTCTAGAATTCAGAACAAAAACAGAATGGTACGATTACGAGGCAAAATATACAGCAGGTATGACAGAATTTGTACTGCCTGCGGAATTGTCAGAAGAAATGACTAAAAAAGTAAAACAAATCGCTATTGATGCCTTCAATGCCTGTGCATGCAGAGGCCTTAGCAGAGTAGATTTTCTTGTTACAAAAGATATGCCCTATGTACTCGAAATCAACACAAGCCCGGGTATGACCGACTTAAGTGATTTGCCGGCACAATCAAAAGCTATGGGTATAGATTATGACACGCTGGTGCAAATTATACTTAACGGTGCAAGCCTGAACAAGTAAAAATATGGATAATGAAAAGGAAAACCTTTACAACGCAGGTGAAAACCTCAACATAGAACGCAGGGTTAAAATTAACCAGATGCAAAGAAACGTCAGGCGCAGCCAGATGGGCCTTAAGCGTTTGCGCGCGGTTTTAAGATTTTTGCTTGTTTGTCTTTTGATTTTTGCGGCTTACAAAGTCTACAAACTTCCGCAATGGTATCTTAATAAAAACATTTTCAGCTCAGCAAGCAATAATACACTGAAAATTATCGGCAACAACATAACTCCAACATACAGAATTATTTCTGTGCTGCGCCAGTATCCGGTGCCGCAGCGGCCTATATATCTTTTTGATACAACAAAAATCGAAAAAGAGATAGAAAAACTCCCGCCGATTAAAAAGGTTTATATAAAAAGACTCTGGTTTCCTGCAAGACTTGTTATAATTATTGTGGAAAGACGCCCTATATTGAGTATTTCGCCCGCGCCGGATGTTGCACCGATTGCATTTTTTGCAGAGGGCGGAAAGCTTATAGGCAGGGATTATCTTCCTTTGAAAAATGTTGATAAAACAATACTTGTTTTAACTTACGGAACAAAAGGAGATGATTACAGAAACTGGGATGAAGTAAAAATAAAGAAAATAGAAACAATTGTACACGCAATGGAACAGTTTTCCGGCCAGCCGGTAGAATATATTGATATGCGAAATCCCAAAGATATTTACATAAAAATTCCAGAAGTAAATATCAGGCTCGGAGAATTAAACTATATGGCATTATCACGAATAAGAAATATTACGGCTATTTTGCCTAAAATAAAAACACTTGAAAAAAAGATAAAATACATCGACCTTAGATGGGAAGATACACAGTACATAAAACTTGAGGATGAAACAAAATGAAAGAAAACTTTGAAAAAAACAACAATCCGTTCTTACCGTTAGGAACAATAGGCCGGCTCGGCTATTTCATAACAAACACGCTGATAGTAGTAATATCTTCTATCTTGTTATATTTTCTTTGCCCGACAGGCATTGCCACAATGTATGAACCGCTTCTTGTAAATAATTACAGCCAGTTTAGCATAATGGCAAATAATGCCTCAAAACCTGAAACCGCAATATTTGTCATTATTGTATTAGGAATTATGGCTCTTAAATTTATAGTTGCTAAAAAAAGAATAATGGACATCGCGTCCAATACACCCAATATTATAAGAAACAGCTACCTGATTGCCGGCGGTATAGCATTACTTCCATTTATGGCCAATTTCGTAGTTCCAGTCGCTTCAGGTGTTAATAAATTTTTGCTCGTAACATCTATAATAATTTCCATATATTTGATTGTTACCAAAGGTGCTAATCAAAAATAAAAATGCTAATTGACTGCAACCTTATAGCGCTGAATAATCCCGATGACATTTTGCCATATCCTAATTACAAATCAGGTTTGCAAGACGAGGACAAGGGACATATAAAGTTTGGGTATCCGTCTACACGTTATCCTATACTTAATATGCCCTATATCCTTGAAGATTATGAAGGGAATACCCTTCCCCCGGGGCATTATCAGATAATACTGGCGCCGAACCGCAAAATGCTTTATTTTGTTGAATCAAATGAGATTAAAGCCTCCATTCCCGTAGCGAGCATTGTTGAAAAAATGACTTCAGAAGAAGAAGAACGTGAGCGGATAAAAGAGCAGGAAAAAATAGCAAAAAAATACAAAAACCGCCCGCGCAAACGCCCGCTGGATCAAACAGAAAGGAAACGGCAGGCGAGCATGGAAGCTCGTATTGACGACACAAATCCCAAATATTATGTACTCTATTATAAAAATGGAAATATTGAAGCAAAAGGTTTTATTTTAAAATAATATTTATGCAGATTTGTATGTCCATCTGCGCCAATATATTTGTTCAGTATAAGAGTATTTTTTCATTTCATATTCAAAATATTCTTTTGGCCGGAACGGACGCCGCAACAGTTTCATACCTGCTTCTTTTGGTGTTTTATCAGCTTTATACTGGTTGCATTCTTTGCAACAGGTAACAATATTTTCCCAAATATCAGGCCCAAAACGGGATTTAGGATACACGTGATCCAGTGTCAGTTCGGAAGGATGAAGTTTTTTTCCGCAATACTGACAGGTATAATCATCTCTCACATAGACATTTATTCGACAAAATGGCAGTTCCTTGTATGGAACTGCCACATCATAGTTAAGCTTTATAACCTTAGGAATTTCAGTATTGTTTATACTGATATAATCCTCTATACTTGAAATACTTTTTTCACACTGGGCTTTGCCTTTTAACAACAACTTCAACGCCCGCTTCCAGCTGCATATTCGAAGCGGTTCGTTTTTTTGATTCAACAAAAGCACCCGATTCATATCTTACTCTTTCTTGTTGTTACATTTGTAGTATAACATATTTTTATAAAAAAAATAATCCCTAAAATAATATTTATTAACAAATGTAAACAAACTACTAACTTAAAAATTTTTATCCAATTTGTGTTACAGCCAATTTTTGTCTAAAATTTATTTATGAAAAAAGCAATTGTATTCACGGGGTATTTAATACTCATAATCGGAGCGTTATCAATGCTGGTGCCTTTTTTATGGCTTATTGTTGTTTCGTTTATGCAAGAGTCACAAATTTTTTCATATCCGCCATCTTTTATTCCGGATCCTTTTATAATAGATAATTACAGGAATGTTTTTACAAGGCTTCCGCTTTTTCGTTTTTTTGCAAACAGCCTGTTTGTTGCACTTACAACTACGATTTTTCAGGTATTGTTTTCAGCAATGGCCGGTTATGCTTTTGCAAGAAGTAAATTCAAATACAAAGACGCAATATTTTTTATCTTCCTTATTACAATGATGGTTCCCCCGCAGGTCAACATTATACCTTTATTCTTTCTTATGAGAGAGCTCCACTGGATAGATACATATCAGGCTCTTATTATCCCGGGGATATTCGGAGGGCTGGGAGTATTTTTAATGAGACAATGGTTCAAATCAATGTCGACAGAAATTGAAGAAGCAGCAAAAATTGACGGCTGCAGTATTGTTAAAATATTTTTCACAATTGCGCTGCCGCTCGCTATGCCGGCACTTGTTACACTGGCTTTGTTTACATTTATAACGACATGGAACAGCTTTATGTGGCCATTAATAGTAACAAATTCTCCAGATATTACTACTCTGCCGGTTGCTCTTGCTCAATTCAAGGGAAGCTTTAGAGAAACAATCATGTGGGGAGATTTAACAGCCTGCTCTGTAATATGCGCGCTGCCGGTTATAGTTGTGTATTTGCTGGGAAAAAAATATTTCATTAGTGATATTCTCTCTGGAGGTATAAAAGAATAAAAATAATAGCCGGTTGGGTAATTCTTATTTTTAATAAAACGGTTTAATATAAAAATCCTATCTCTAACGGTGAAGTACGAATGGAAAAGACTAAAGCAAGCAAATCACAATTTTTGAAGCCATTACAGGAATTTCAGAATGCCCAACAGGTGTCAATTGAATCTTTTATTGACTCCGATGTAATTACGTCATTATTTGAATTTTCAAATAATGAAATAATCATTACAGATGCAGATTTTAATATACTTGCAAGAAATTTTAAAATATTTGCACAAAAATCTGATAATGTAAAAAACTTTATGACACTGCTTGAGAAAAGGCACCTGTATGAAGAAAAAAATTTCATTGAAAAATATTCCAAAAGCAAAGTTCAAAAGACGGCCTTAAGGCTGGTGCTTCCCGAGGGGAAATATGTAAAAACCCAAATAACAAAAAGACAGCAGAACAACATTATTAATGGTTATTTAATAGTGCTTAACGACTATACAGAAGAAATAATACGTGTAAGAGAAAAAGAATATTTTATTGATACACTTATGCATGACCTGAAAACCCCTGCACGTGCAGAAGAAAACGCACTTGAACTTTTGTGCGAGGGAACATTAGGAGAGCTAAACTCCGAACAAAAACAAATGTTAAAAGAAATTTTAAACTCATCAAGATATATGGTAAGAATGACTGACAATGTTCTTGCAAAACTCCGGCTGGAAACAGAAGGACTTGTGTTAAAAAAACAGCTTAATTCAATCAAACGTACTCTTGAAACCTGTGTTAACGATATGAAATATATGCTGGAGGCCTCAGGTCAAACCATAAAAATAAACACACAAATGAAGGATGAAACCTTCGTTTATGACGAAGAAACCATAAAACTTGTAATAAAAAACCTGCTGACAAATGCTTCTGAATATTCTCCAAAACAGTCAACCATTCTTGTTACAATAAAAAGTAATTTAGAAAATATAATAATAACAGTAAAAGATGAGGGGCAGGGCATTCCACAAGAAAAAATTGAAACTCTGTTTAATAATCCACAGGCCTATAATAAAAGATTCAAAAGAGTAAGCGCAGGTCTTGGGCTCTTTATTAGCAAAAAAATACTTGAAGCTCATAACGGTACAATAGAAGTTAAAAATCAAAATAATAATGGCAGCGAGGTCGTTGTAAAACTTCCCGTTCAAAAATGCCAACAGAATTGAAAATAGAGAGCAAGATTCAGAATGACACGCTTTTTTAAACGCCATTCTGAG
>CALVAT010000081.1 GCA_944325565.1 Candidatus Gastranaerophilales bacterium | reverse complement strand
CAGCAGTTTTTTACCTTTTACGGTTCAGCAAACAACGTACACATAACCCCCAAACAGTATGCTTCTTTATGTGACATGCACGGAAAAGATATTGTGGACACAGTGATTTCAGAGCTTTCTTATAAAATCGCCATCGGAAAAGAACAGGCGTTTGACGCTGAATTTCCAAATTTGCATCTTGTAAGACTTGATAGATATGCAAGACAAAAGATTGCCACCACAACAGGCACGGCAGGCCGTGCAAAGGGGACTGCCATCAAAAATAAATCGCCTTCGGGTGTTGCTGCAGGGGAAAAATCAAAAAGCGGGACTGAAGATAACACCCCGCAAGAGGAAGAGGAATTTGTTCCGCCGCCGCCGGAATTTTTTGAGGCCGGAGAGCGCCTGCGCCGGCTGGTTAACGGGAGAAAACTATAGGGAGAGAAGATGTATTTTAACGAAGAACAAACCAGAATAGTTCTGCTTGTGCAAAAGGGACACACCAACGCCGAAATAGGCGACGAACTGGGATATAGCGCCGAATGCATAAAAAAGAGGCTCAGGAAAATCTACAAATCACTAGGCATTAAACGGCGTGTTGAACTCGTAAGATTGCTAACAAGAAACAACGCGTTTAACGCGTATTAATATTACCTGCATTGCTGGGTCGCTTGAAGACATGCCACTAGTATCTATGTCATTCTGAAGCGTCCGGCTATTAGGTTTTGTGATAATTGTGCTGTGTTCAGAATCTGACCAACGTTTTTGGCAGGCATTCATTACCGGCAAGATCCTGAGCTCGCTTCGCTCCTCAGGATGACATTTCTTTTTCGTCTTGAATAGATTCTTCGCTTCGCTCAGAATGACGTATTTTCGTCATTCTGAGGGAACGAAGTGACCGAAGAATCTTAAAAGAATAGATTCTTCGCTTCGCTCAGAATGACAGCTTAAATTGTCATTTGTGCACACACGTCATTCTGAGGGCGAAAGGCCGGCACAGAATAAAAAACTAATCTAGTGTCGCAGTTGCTGCCGGCTGACCGCAGCCAGCACCTGCTCACCTTTGCCTTCTTTTTCCAAAATCTTTGATTTTGTGAAAAATGGCTTCACTATGTGAACAATGTGTCACTCAAAAAATTCGTTCACGTCGCTTGGCTCCTTATCACGAATTTTTCTCGAACATAATATATGCTATTATATTTATAATATTAAATGGAGCAAAAACGTGCAAAAAGAAGCCAATTCAGTCGGACTTACCGCTACAAAAACTTTCACAATCCCCGATAAAATCCATCTGGAGTCGGGTATAGAATTCGGGCCCGTGCAGGTGGCCTACGAAACCTACGGAACACTGAACGAAAACGCGGACAATGCGATTTTGCTTTTGCACGCGCTTACAGGCGATGCGCATGCTGCCGGTTATCACGATGAAAAAGACAAAAAACCGGGCTGGTGGGACGATATGGTCGGGCCGGGCAAGGCTTTTGACACAGACAAATATTTTGTTATCTCATCAAACATGCTAGGCGGCTGCAGCGGCACAACCGGCCCGTGCTCCATTAACCCTGACACGGGAAAACCTTACGGCTTGAGCTTTCCCGTGATAACCATCGAGGACGCTGTTAAGGTACAAAAAAGACTGGTGGAATTTTTAGGCGTAAAACGACTAATTGTAGCCGGCGGCTCCATGGGCGGAATGCAGGCTCTTGAGTGGTCTATCTCAAATGCGGATATGGTCAGCGCAGTAATAATAATCGCCTCGACAAGCAGGCTGAGTGCTCAGGGCATTGCCTTTAACGCTGTCGGACGAAACGCCATACTCTCTGACCCCAATTTTAACGACGGTAATTATTACGACAAAGAAAAACAGCCGGAAAAAGGGCTTGCGATTGCTCGCATGGTCGGGCATATAACCTATCTGTGCGAGGAGTCAATGCATAAAAAATTCGGAAGGCGTTTTCAATACAGCGACAGGCCGAACTTTGATTTTAACATAGATTTTCAGGTAGAAAGCTATCTTGAACATCAGGGGCGCACTTTTGTGGACAGATTCGACGCGAACAGCTACCTGTATATCACAAAGGCCGTTGATTATTTTGACCTTGCTCAAAAACACGGGTCTTTAAAATCAGCGTTTGAAAAGACAAAAGCGCGTTTTCTTGTTATATCGTTCACATCGGACTGGCTTTTTCCGACGTCACAGTCAAAAGAGATTGTGCAGGCGCTGATAAAAGCGGGCAGGGATGTGTCATTTTGCGAAATAGAATCACCCTGCGGGCATGATGCGTTCTTGCTCGAGTTTGAAACCCAGACAAAGATTGTAAAAAGCTTTCTGGAGAAAGGAGAAGAAAATGTTTAACCCTTCTGACTCTCTGCATTTGAACTACACTGTTATTTCAGACATCATCGAGGACGGTTCAAAAATACTGGATCTGGGCTGCGGAAACGGAACGCTTTTAAAAATGCTTGCGGACAAAAAACACTGCAGCGCAATAGGTATTGATATCAACCAGAACAATGTCATAGAGTGCATACAAAAGGGGCTGTCTGTTATACAGGGCGATATTGACGAAGGGTTGAAAGAGTTTGCCGACAAGGATTTTGACTATGTTATTTTAAACCAGACGCTCCAATCAACCGAAAAGCCCGATTTTGTTATAGAAGAAATGCTGCGTGCCGGCAAAAAATCCGTTGTCAGCTTCCCTAATTTCGGCTACTGGCGTGTAAGGTTCTACCTGTTTTTTAACGGCAGAATGCCAAAATCAAGAATGCTGCCCTTCAGCTGGTATGATACGCCCAATATCCACCTGCTGACGGTAGAGGATTTTTTTGATTTTTGCAAAGAGCGCGATATTAAGATTACAAAATCCGTGTATATAAAACGAGGAAAGATTAGCAAAAATCCTTTTAACAGAATTTTAACCAACCTTCTGTGCGAAGAAGCGCTATTTGTTATTGAAAAATAAAATAGCTCTGCCGCGTAATTCTGAGCCTTCCTTATGTCATTCTGATAGGAGTATAACGACAGAAAAAAATAACAGCCTGTCTGTTTACTTTAATGCCTGCAGCTTCTGTTCATAAGTTGTTTTGTGATAATTTATGCCCGAGGCTATTATCGGATGCCTGTATTCGGCCTTGTTAATCGAGCGCGCATCCACAATCGGCGACGGCGGCATAATCGACCACTTATACAAAGCTGTAGACATCCTGCGGAAAAACTTTTTAAGCCATTCGAGCTTTTGTTCCTGCGCGAGCGGCTCGCCCTGTTCTTTCAGATGTTTTTCATGCAAAAATTCCGCCTGCATCATATCACCTATTGTCTGCTGCAGGTTTTCCACACGCCATATAACCTCGTCTAAAAATTCATAAGGCATCAGCGCTTCTTCCGCAAGCAGCGGCTTGCCGGTTTTCGGATTTATTGCCAGCTCTGCTCCGGGGCGTTTGGCAATAATAGCTTCAGGGATAGCGTTTTTCTGTTCTCGATTTTTGTTGAGCCATTTTGCAAGCGCAAAAAGTTTTGTCTTTGAAACATCCGCCAGAGGCGCAAACCCGCCGGACATATCACCGTTTATGGTTGCATAGCCCATGTAAAGCTCGGACTTGTCAGATGTTGCAATCGGCAGGCATGACTGGAATTCATTCGCAACACCCCAGAGTATCAGGGCTCTTGAGCGCGCCTGTATGTTGTCGTTTGTAAAGCATTCTTTATAACGGCAGTCCCATGCGTCCTCAACCGCGTTGAAAACCTCATCAAACTTTGAGCGTGTGGAGTCATACATGTCCTTTATAGATATTTCAGCAAAGTTAATGCCGAGATTCTGCGCAAGCTCACGCGCGTCGTTTTTGCTTTCTGCGCTGGTAATCTTAGAGGGCATGCTTATGCCGAAAACGTTTTTTGCACCGATTGCATCGGCAAGCAGCACAGCGCTGACCGTAGAATCCAGCCCGCCGGAAAGCCCCAGCACCGCTCTTTTAAACCCTGTTTTTTTGAAATAATCCCGGATTGTCTGGACAATCGTAAGGTATGTACGCTCTAAATCAGGCTCATGGTCCAGCGTAAAAGCCTTCTGAGAATTCAATGTTTTTTCAAGCCCGTCAGGCAGAGGATAAATTTTTCCGCCCTGTGTCGGAGATACGATAAAGAACTGCTCCTCATAAGATTTTGCCATTGCAGCGAGGTTTCCGTCCCTGTCATAGACCCTTGAGGCGCCTTCAAAAGACAGGCACTCGTTTGAGCCCACCTGATTTACATAAACAATCGCCGTGGAGTGTTTTTTGGCTGCAAAAGCGAGCATGTTGTGTTTTAGCTGTTCTTTTTTGGCCCTTGTGATAGAAGACGAGCAGTTCAAAAGATAGTCTGGGTGCTGTTCTTTGACTACAGTTTCCACAGGGTCAACGCTGTAGAGGTTTTTGTCGAAAAAGTCAAAATCGTTCCAGCCGTCCTCGCAAACTATTATTCCCGCTTTATTTTTGCCTGTTGTGGTTATTCTGTTTGCGCTATCCACTGCAGAAGGTTCAAAATGCCTGTAGTCATTGAACTCCGCGTAGTTAGGGAGAAGGGTTTTTCTTATTATGCGCTCGATTTTTCCTTTTGAGAGCACAGCTATGGAGTTAAAATATTTTTTTCCGCCCTTTGTTTTATTAAATTCCACAAAGCCCATTATGACCTTTGTTTTTCCGGTTGTGACAGTGGCAAGAGCGTTGAGCCATTCAATATTTTCCTCGACCACAATCGGGAATCTGTCTATAAAATCCCCTATAGGATAACCTATAAGATACATTTCTGGAAAGACTATGGCGTCCAGTTCAAGCATTTGCGCCCATTTAATCCATTCGTACGCTTTTATTGCGTTATTTTTTACGTTCCCTGATGTCGGATTTATCTGTGCAAGAGCGATTGCATCCTCAGGGAGAAGCTTTTTTATACTGTCTGCGAGGTTTTGCTTTTCTTCCCCGCTCAAAGCCGCGTTAATAAGGTCTTTGTCAATTTTGTCCGTTAGTGTATAAATCTTTTCGTCCATAACAAATTTTTCTCAAATATATTAAATTTCCTACCCAATTAATTTTAACAGAAAAAAAGTCCGAAGTCGTTGCCAAACAAAGAAAAAGCACAATTATAAAAAAAACGAATTGTAACAATTTCTACACAATTGGGCCAAAATTGAATAAAAAATGTTTAAAAATTTGAAAATTGGGTATTTATATATTAGTGAAGGTTTTATGCTTTTTATAAGAGATGAGCATTTTTTGCTGAAACATTAATAAATTGCACGATATTCACTAATTGAAAACGGCTCGTTGCTGCCCCGCGGCGGCAAAGATCCACAATGGAGCCCTCATAGAAATCGAAGTTATTGCAGTTAAGTAGTACGTAAGTGTAAAAAACTTTGTCAAGCTTTTATTAAGTTTCAGGCAGAAATTGTAAAGTTTTTTTACATAATTTAAAAATAAGCGCAATTAAATTTCTTCACTGTATTTCTATTAGGCACCACACAACATTAATAACAAAAAAAGGAGTAAATTTCATGACTATTGATGGTATTAATTTTCTCAAACTGTTCAAGAAATCGGGTGCAAAAGAAACTTCCCGACAGGAAGAAACAAAAAAACCCTCTGTTGAACCTGAAATGACAGAAGAAGAAAGAACAATTTTATCAAAAATGAGAAACAGTGCTGTGCTCAGCTATGCAATGGCTCTTCTGGCAGCAGGCGGCGCAACAACAATGCAAAGCTGTTCAGATGATATTGATCAGGTAGTTACAATCGACAACTCGGAACTTGTAGCTGCATTGAACAATATTACAAATATGCTGCAAAAGGTTATTGAAAACCAGAGCAAACAGCTGGAATATTTACAGGAAATGAATTCCGACAACAAAACATTAATCGACCTTCTTAAAGAAATACTTACACAGGGCGATGAAATAAATTCAATACTTGCCTCTATTAACGGCAAAGCCGAAAATGTAGAAGCGGCTATTGATCAAATTCTCGCATTGATTACAGATATGAACGCAAACGACCAGGAATTCTTAGACAAGTTAGACCAGATTATTGCAAATCAGGGCGATGCTACAAGTAAACTGGATCAAATCATTGATGCAAACAACGAGCAAAACGCGCTGCTTGTCAACCTTCAAAAATTGCTCGATACACTCAAAGATACAAATTCCAATATTTACAATACTGTATTGGATATCCTTAACGAATACCAGAACGGCAACATTTCTCACTCTGAAATGCTTGAACAAATTCTCGGTGAAATCAAAAACAATGGCAGCATAAGCTCTGATATTCTGGCTGCAATCAATGACCTGTCACAAAAATTCGAAAACGGTCAGATTTCAGAATCCGAAATGATACAACAGATTATCAACCTCTTAGCAAGCATCGACGGCAAACTCGACGGCTTGAAAGATGCTGTTGATCAAATTACTGCTGAATTCCCTGATCTCGCAGGCAAAATCGATGAATTCATCCAGAAATATGAACAGGGTTCATTGACTCAACAGGAATTGTTAACACAAATCCTCAACGCAATGCAGAATATTCCTGGTGGCGGCGGTTCAGACGGCGACTTCTCCGCACAACTCGATGCAATCCTTGCTGCTATCAATCAGGGCAATGTTACATTCACTGAAGCAATGGATAAGATTATAGAATTGTTAGGCCAGATCGAATCTAACACCGGCGCAATCCTCGACGCTATCAACAAACTTGCTCAAGAAGTAGGCAACTTGAACGCAAACTTCGAAAACAATCAGGATCAAATCCTCGAATTACTCGGCAGCATCAACAGCGGCGTAGGCAGCATCGACGGCAAGTTAGACCAGATCGAAGCAAATCAGGAAAAGAACAACGAAACTACACTCGAGATTTCACAAAAAATGGACGAATTGTATTCTCAGGTAGCACAAATCAACGAAAAAACATTAACAATCAGTCAGGTTCAAGATATGCTCGGACCAATGTATGAAGAAATCAAAGGATATCTGAGCAACATCTCTGGCAACCAGATTACAGTAGGTGATTTAGAAGCAGCTTTAGAAGCTCACCGCACTGACCTGACACAAACCAACGCATTGATTGAAACACTTATATCTGTTGTTTCTAACCTCGATGTTAGCGGCGGCGGCAGCGGAAACTCCGCAGCACTGGAAGAAATCGCTAATGCAATTAGAGAATTCCAGAATCAGAGCAACTCTAACAGCGCTCAGGTGAACGCTAACCTGCTCGCTGTTCTCGAAAGACTGGCTAATATGGAAGGTTCATTAGACGCAATTGTTGAAACAGGCAACAATATCCAATCCCAGTTCGAAAGCGCTATGAATTCAGCAACAAGATACGGTGACAGATTGTTGAACGAATTGCAGAATATCAGCGGCAATATGGTCAACAAAACTACACTCCAGCTCTACGCTGATCAATACACTGAATATCTGCAAAAAGCGGAACAGGCAAGACAGGAACAATACGCTGTACTTCAATCAATCCTTGCAAATATGGGCAAAGGCAACAGCGGTATGACTATCGATGAATTAAAAGAAATCATACCTGACTACACTGACATCTTGAATGAAATCAGTGATAAGATAGGCAACCTTGTTACTTCAAGCGACTTAGAAGCATACTTTGAAGACAGCACAGTTGACCTGACACAAACAAATGCCTTGATTGAAACACTTATATCTGTTGTTTCTAACCTGAACGGTGGTTCTGTTGATACAGCGCAATTGAACAGCACATTAAACGCTATGCGTCAGGAAATGAAGAACAACAATGCACCTACAAAAGATCAGGTACAAACATTGATAGATCTGGTTCAAAACGCTCAATCAACTACAACAAGATCAGCAGGTGCAACTTACAAACATCCGGGCTGGCAGTACTAAGATTTAGTTTATACTAAATTGAATTAATACCAAACCCCTTTTAAGATAACTCTTAAAAGGGGTTTATTTTGTTGAATACCACGCGTCATCCTTGTATATGTTACGTAATTCGGTGACAAAAATAATTTTTTTAACATAAATAATCAAAAAAATCCGACCTTTGTGAAGTGAATTACAGAAAGTTTCACAAACAACAACAAGCGAGGTTTGTTTGAGGGCTATGTAATTATAACAAACACTTTAATATATCAAAGGAAAGCAATTTATATAGCCCGAGTTGCCGAGCACAGGTTTGCGCGAGTGAGCCGAGGCTGAA
>CALVAT010000080.1 GCA_944325565.1 Candidatus Gastranaerophilales bacterium | reverse complement strand
GGAGCGAAGCTAAAATTTTATGTTTATTTATGATATAAATTGTGTATGCACGATTACACAAATGAAGTTGCTTCAAAATTTTTAGGCAAGCGGGTTGATGGATCTGATGTTTATAATCCGTCTTTTCTTGTTGCCATTCCAAGATGTGAAAATCGTAAACAATATAATATAGACAGTAAAAATTTGCCTTTTGGGGGATACGATGTTTGGCATGCTTATGAATTTTCTTCTATGACAGAAAATGGTCTGCCTTATACAAGATTGTTGAAATTAAAATATAATTCTCAAAGTGAATTTATAGTAGAATCTAAATCTTTAAAACTTTATCTTAATTCATTTAACATGAGCAGATTTGGTGTTTGTATTGAGGACGGTTTAAATATCTGTAAATCTATTATAAAAAGAGATTTATCGAATTTACTTAAAACTGATGTAGAACTTAGCTTTTTGGAAAATAATGCTCAGCGCGAGTTGATTTTTGATAATTTTAAAAATATTCTGGATTTTGTTGATACTTCACATATAAAAATTGATACATTCAACGAATCACCTGAGTTGTTAGAAGTTGAACATCTAGATGTTATATCGGAATATTATCTATACTTCGATGCTCTACGTTCTAACTGTCGTGTTACACATCAGCCAGATTTTGGAGATGTGTTTATTTATTACAAGTCAGCTAATCATATTAAAGAGGATAGCCTTGTCAAATATTTATGTTCATTTAGATCAGAATTTCATTTTCATGAAGAATGTTGTGAAATGATTTATAAAAGATTATATGATTTGTTGGATATGAATAATGATGAACTCTTTGTCTGTATTTTATACACAAGGCGTGGCGGTATTGATATTTGTCCGCTCAGGTGGAGTATGAATTGCTCCTTTAGTGGTGCTGATAATTTATTGAACACTATAAAATACGCAAGAAGAAGTATTAAACAGTAACAAAAAATGTATTATATTTATCTTTATAATATAAATTATAATCGGAGGTTTTATGTTAAAGAAAATTTTAATTGCTCTGGGGTTAGTTATAATTGCATTAATAGGTTTTACCTTTTATCTTATAAATCCGAATGATGCTCAATATAAATCTTTTTATGATGAAGCTAAAGCTCTTGAGGCTTTAAAAAAAGATGATATGGATTCTTATGTTAAATTTATGAGCAATCCAGTAACTTTGAAATATCACGCACCTATTGGATTGTATGTTACATTGATTACACTCGGGCGTTATGATGAAGCGGAGAAGGCAGTTAAATCTTATATTACATACAAGGACTATACGGCTTGTACACTTATGGATTATCATGAAAGATTTATGTGTAGAATATTAAATATGGTTTATCCAACTCAAGGGCCTGATGTTGATATGAACAAGTGGTTGTCTATAATTTATTTTGAAAAAGGTGATTTTGAAAAGGCTCTTGAATACAACAAAAGAGCTAGAAAGCAGAGTGTATGTTACAATGTGAAATTGTATTCGGCAATGGGGGATGTGCTCGAGGCTGCAAAAAATCTAAATGATTGTGAATTTGAATTTTTAGATAAGAGAAATCTCTCTACATTATACAGAACAAGAGCTTTTTATTATTTAAAACAAAAAAAATACGACCTTGCACTTAATTACTTAAACAAGTCTATAATAAATCCTCCAGAAAATTATGATAAATACAAAGGAAATAATGAAACATATTTGTTGCTGGCAGAGGTTTATAAAGCAATGAAACAACCTGATAAAGCTCGTCATTATTATGAACTTGTTTTAAAAACCAGTCCATACAATTATAAGGCTCAAAAAGGTATAGGACTGATAAGCAAGTAAATATTATGACATAGTATTGTTGTATTATTATGCAAAAAATAGTAAAATAACTATACTTGTCTGAAATAAAATTCTATATAAGAGAGGATATGATATGAAATTACATATGCAAATTTTAATTGCACTGGGGCTTGGAATAAAGCGTAACGGGCATATATTTCTTGGCTTGATTGCCGGTATTATTCTCGGTATCGCAATGCATGCTTATAACGCAAGCCACGAACCTACGGCAATTTATAATGCATTATACGCAATTCTGAACTTTATAGGGCAAGCATTTATAAGATTGATACAGATGGTTATTATTCCATTAATCTTTAGTGCTATTGTAATCGGCATATCTAGTATAGGTGATAATAAACAACTCAGTGCATTTGGTATAAAAATGGTGTTTTATTATTCCATTTTATCTATTGCTGCAGTTGTTATAGGTACAACACTTGCATTTGGACTTCATCCTGGTGATGGCGTTCAATCCTTTATCAGTGCAGAATCTGCAGCTGAAACACAAAAAATTGTGAGTGACGCTATTGCACAGCAGGAAGGGCATCTTGGACAAATGTTTATAAACCTTATTCCTGCTAATCCGATAGAGGCTTTTTCTAAAGGTGATACAATACCAATTATTATATTCGTTGTTATTTTTGCAATTGCACTTGCAAAAGTCGGTGAAATCAACAGACCTGTTGTTTCTTTCTTTGAATCAATCTTTGCTGCAACAATGAAGGTTACAGATGGTATAATGTATCTTGCTGCGCCAGGTATTTTTGCTTTAATGGCAACATCTATTTCTTCATTCGGTATATCTGTATTCTCAAGTATTTCAAAATACTTTTTAGCAATATTTATAGGATTTGCAATACAGCTACTTGTTGTTTATCCTATAGTGATGAAAATATTTTCTAAAGTGCCTGTGAGATTGTTCTTCGCAGCGATTGCCGAGGCAATGATGGTAGCTTTTGGTACGGCAAGCAGTTCTGCTACTTTGCCGCTTGTTATTGCGTGTTGCGAAAAACGAGGCATTTCTCATAAGGTATGCAGCTTTGTTCTTCCTTTAGGTGTTACATTGAATTTTGACGCTACTGCAATGTTTCAGGTTATTGCTGTAATCTTTTTAACACAGGCGTATGGAATAAGCGTAGATCCTTTGCAGATTATACAAATTGCTGTTCTTGCTATAGTTGCTTCAAGTACATGTGCAGGAATCCCTGGTGGTGGAATTATTACTATAGCGCTAGTTTTAAATGGTCTGGGATTGACTCCAACACAGATGGTGGAAGGTTTTGCATTCCTGTTTGCTGTTGACAGAATCGTAGATATGTTTAGAACGATGTTGAACATAACATCAGACGCTGTTGTTACTGCAGTTATTGCTGATAATGAAAATGAACTTAACTATGATATGCTTACAAGTGAAGAATCCTATAAGGATATAATTTAGCCGGAACAAATATGAATATAACAGTAAACAAATCAAAAGGTTTGAAAGGCGAGGTAGTTATACCTTCCGACAAATCAATAAGCCATAGAAGTGCGATGTTTTCAGCCTTAACAGGCGGAGTTTGTGAAGTGCATAATTTTTCAATGGGAGCTGACTGTATAAGCACATTGAATATTATAAAAGAACTGGGCTGTAGTGTTGAATTTCTAGCAGAAAAGCACATACGTATTGATTCTAAAAATGCTTTTAAGAAGGATAGATACAAACTTGATTGCGGAAATTCTGGTACTTCAATGAGGCTATTTTCTGGGATTCTTGCTTCGCGTGAAATTGAATCTACATTGTTCGGTGATGAAAGCTTGAGCAAACGCCCCATGAAAAGAGTTATACTACCATTGGAATTAATGGGTGCTAAGTTTAAACACAATGATTATAAAGCCCCGTTGATTATTCAAGGCAAAGAATTGTTTCCAATCGATTATAAAACGCCAATAGCATCTGCACAGGTGAAATCTTGTATTTTGCTTGCAGGACTAAATACGGTCGGAGAAACAAAAGTTACAGAACCTTATGTTTCACGTGATCATACTGAAAGAATGCTGAAATATCTTGAGGCTGATATTTCAACAGAGGGGAATGTTACAAGAATAAGAAAATCACAGCTTGTCCCTAAAAACTTGCATGTTTGCGGGGACATTTCCTCTGCTGCATTTTTTATGGTTGCAGCGGCTATTGTGCCTAATTCAGATATAATAATAAAAAATGTCGGATTGAACCCTACTAGAACAGGTATTATTGATGTTATGCAAAAAATGGGAGCTGATATTCAAATTCTCGATAAGCGCTCAGAATGCAATGAAGAAGTTGGAGATATCAGAATAAAAACATCTGACCTGAAATCTGTTACTATAGAGGGTGCTATTATTCCCCGTCTTATTGATGAGTTGCCTGTTATTGCGGTGTTGGCTTCGCAGGCTGATGGCACGACAGTAGTCAAAGATGCGTCGGACTTGAGAAATAAGGAATCAGATAGAATTAAATGTCTTGTGACAGAACTCAAAAAAATAGGTGTGCAAATTGAGGAAACACCTGACGGATTTGTGATTGAAGGAAAAAACAAATTAACAGGCGGGGCAGAAGTAGAATGCTACCATGATCACAGATTAGCAATGAGTTTGTATGTTGCTGGTTTGATATGTGAAAATCCTGTTTGTATAAATGAATTCCAGTGGGTGGATATATCTTTCCCAGAGTTTTTGCCTCTTATGCAATCATTATTTTAGTCGTTACACTTTTTGTCAGGTGGTTTTTCTATCCATACATATGTTTTTTGTCGCTGAAATGCAAATGGATTCGATGAGTAGCATTTTTCTTTACTCATTTCCTTTGATTTTATATCTATTTCTTCTATTCGCTTTTTTAAATTTTTAAACAGGTTCATTATATTCATATCTTTTTCACGTATATTCTGTCAGTCTTATCATTACATATTTTTCTTTACAATAAATTGTACGAAAGCGTTGATTAATATTACCCGAAAGCTTTAAATTTTGTATAATGAATGTATGGATAAAATTGTAAAAAGAATTTTAATAGCAGAAGATAGCAGAGAGTGGCAAAGATTCCATGCTTCATTGTTGAAAAGTTATGATAAATATAAACTCGATTTTCTGATTGTTGATAATGCTAAAGACGCTTTGATTATGGTACAAGAGTCATTAAATACTCCCTACGACATGGTTATTACTGATTTGCAGATGGAAACGGATTTTTCTCCAGAATTCGCTGGAGAATGGCTGGTTAAACAAATTAAGACCTTTAATCAATATTCCAAAGTGCCTATAGTTATTGTATCTGCAACATATAATATCGCTTTTGTTGCGCATAGTCTCGGCGTGAAATATTTGTCCAAAAGAACACTCGTTAATAATCCTGACAGTTATTATTTTATGCTTGATGAAAATTTATAATTTTTATAAGTTTTATTAAATAAGTACTTTGCATATTTTTTGTTTATTGTAATATATTATTACAGCTAAATAAACGGGATTTAATAGAATGAGGAAAAAGACGCATTCTATAAATCTTGCTTGAAAAGAATTTTACAAGAATAGGAATAAAGAAGGTACACACAATGGGAATCAAAGGTAAAGTCGATAAAATGGTAGTTCTCGCTTGTGAAGAATGCAAGGAAAGAAACTACACAACAACAAAAAACAAAAAAACTAACAAAGAAAGAATGGAACTTAAAAAACATTGCCCTAGATGCAACAAACATACAGTTCATAAAGAAACAAAATAACTTTACTAAGAATTAATTTAAAGAGCGTCCTTAGTTCAGTTGGTAGAACGTCGGTCTCCAAAACCGGATGTCGAGGGTTCGAGTCCTTCAGGGCGCGATTTAAATAAAAGAGGAAAATTAATGGCTAACCAAACTAAAGAAAATATTGATTTTAAAGAAGCTATGATAGCTTATTTTAAAAGTGTAAAACTTGAGTGGGGCAAAATTACCTGGCCCGGAAAGCAGCAGGTTGTTGTAGAAACTGTTTATGTAATTATTATTACAGCTGTTTTTACGATAGGTGTGCTGGCTGTAGATACTATTTTCAACGCACTTTTTAAAGGTTTGGGGTTAATAAATTAATCCTCTTAAGTTTAATTATTTAATTACAGGAATTAAAATAATGACAAAAAAAGACGAAGAACAATTGGAAGTTAATGAGCAGCAAAACGATATAAATGTTTTTGAAAATGAAAAACATCAAATCATTGAAGAAAAGGAAGAAAAATTAAAATCTGACTTACAGGCTTCTCATAGTAAAGAACCTCAAAAGAAATGGTACATAGTTCATACTTATTCCGGTTATGAAAACAAAGTTAAAGTTAACCTCGAAAAACGTATTGAATATATGAATATGGGGGATAAAATCTTCCGCGTTGAAGTTCCTCAAAAAACAATAACAAAAGTTAAAGACGGCAAAAAACAGGATAGAGAAGAAAAAATCTTCCCCGGTTATGTTCTTGTTGAAATGATTATGGACGACGACAGCTGGTATGTTGTAAGACACACGGCCGGTGTAACAAAATTCGTTGGTACATCTAAAAAACCGATTCCGGCTAAGGATTCTGAAATTAAGAAGATTATTCACAGAGTTCAAACTCAAACAACTAAAATTGAACTCGATGTTAAAGTCGGTGACAAGGTTAGAATCATTTCTGGACCGTTTGCAGACTTTATCGGTGATATTACTGAAGTATATCCTGATAAATCAAAACTCAGAGCTACAGTTTCTATCTTTGGACGTGAAACACCTGTAGAGTTGGAATACAAGCAAATCCAAAAAGTATAAAAATAATAGCTTTAGGCCGAAAATATTTAAAATATAAAAATAAATAATAGTGGAAGGGAATAATATTCCCGCCAGACCACGAAAGGAGAACAATAAAATGGCAAAGAAAATCGTTGGAAAAATCAAGCTTCAAATCGAAGCAGGCAAAGCTAATCCATCACCACCGGTTGGTCCTGCATTGGGTCAGCATGGTGTTAATATCATGGATTTTTGTAAACAATTCAACGCAAAAACTCAAGATCAAGCAGGTTACATTATTCCTGTTGTTATTGATGTATATGAAGACAGAAGCTTTTCATTCATTATCAAAAGCCCACCGGCTGCTGTATTGATTAAAAAGGCTATCAATTTACCTAAAGGTTCTGCTGCACCGAACAAAACTAAAGTCGGCAAAATCACTGTTGCTCAGTTAGAAGAAATTGCTAAAATCAAAATGAACGATTTGAATGCAACAACTGTGGAAGCAGCTGTTAAGATGCTCAAAGGTTCAGCTAGAGCAATGGGTGTTACAGTAGAAGAATAGCCGGCGTTTTATTGCATATTAAATAAAATAAAGTGCAAGTGCAGGCGTAATTGAAAAGGTGAGTCAGTGACGGCTCGAAGGCTCGAGACGGCAAGAGGCTAAGAGAGCAAGAAGGTCAAAGGACTAAAAAACCGGAAGGTTCGAGACGGCAATGACGACACTAGATTACAATAAGTGGAAGGGGCAATTCCCGATATCACCACAGAAAGGAAATGAAATGAGTAAATTAACTAAAAGACAACAAAAAGCGGCTGAAATGCTCGAAGGTTTTGTACAACCTTCTTCTGCAGCTGATGCTTTGAAAAAATTACAGGAAATATCAGAAGCAACAGTTAAATTTGATGAAACTGTTGAATGCCATATGCGTCTTGGTATTGACGTAAAAAGAGCTGACCAGCAAATCCGTTCAACCGTAGTTTTACCTGCAGGTTTGGGTAAAGAAGTCAGAGTCTGCGTTATCGCTAAAGGTACTAAAGCTGACGAAGCTAAGGCAGCTGGTGCAGAAGAAGCAGGCGCTGAAGAAGTTATCGATAAAATTGCAGGCGGCTGGTTTGAATTTGATACATTGATTGCAACTCCCGATTGTATGGGTATGTTAGGTAAACTCGGTAGAGTGTTAGGGCCTAAAGGCTTGATGCCAAACCCTAAGACTGGTACTGTTACTCTTGATGTAGCTAAGGCTGTAAAAGACGCTAAAGCAGGTAAAGTTGAATTCAGAGCTGATAAACAGGGTATGATTCACTGTCCTATCGGCAAAATCAAATTCTCTTTTGATGATTTGATGAAAAACTATGCAACTCTTGCTGATGCTGTTTTAAGAGCTAAACCCTCAGTTGCAAAAGGTGTATATGTTAAATCAGCTTATTTAACTACTACTATGGGTCCTGGTATCAAATTGGATACTAAAAACCTTGCAGCAGAAGTTAAAGAATACGTTTAATATTAACTTTTAAGTTTAATATTAATTCTAATATCTTAAAGCCCTCAATTAATTGAGGGCTTCTTTATTGCAAATTGTAAAGTTGAATTTGGCGTGGCTTTAAATACTATTATAATGCCTATGGATAGGATAAATGACGGGGGGCTGGATTATGCTTATAGCAATTTATAAAAGAGTAGGGTTAATAATAAGGTATGAAAAGATGTGCCAGGTATAAGTTTTTTGTCAAGTGTTATGAATTTAGGTAGAAAGACTGTAGTTAATTTTTCTAAACGAG
>CALVAT010000079.1 GCA_944325565.1 Candidatus Gastranaerophilales bacterium | reverse complement strand
GACTGTGACAGCCTTGTAATAATGCAAAACCTTCCATTGAAAATGGACGGAACTGTTATTGAAAAAAGACCGGATTATATACAGTCTGAGGATAATATCAAAAAAATAGGCTACGATGTTCGTGTTGCGAGAAAAGAATTTTTACCCAAGTTTATTATCTACGGTCAAATCGGGTTAAATGCTTATCACTGGGACAAATTATTTAACAATTACTCACAGCTTGCTAATGTCGGCATTATGCCATCTTTTGACCTGTTCTCCGGCGGAAGAAAAATGGCAATTTTAAAACTTCAAAAATACCGTTACGAAGAAGCAAGACACGAATATGAAAAAGCAGTGCTTACGGGATTGCAAGAGGTTAACGACTCAACAGCGCAATTAAAAACAGATCTTAAAAACTATGATGAAAGTGTTGAGAGATACAATCTTGAACACAGAAGATATGTTTTAATGGACCACAAAAACAAAATTGGTGCTGCGTCAGACCTTGACCTGCTATACAACAAGCAAACAGAGCTAATGACAAAAAGAGAAGAGGTTTCTAACAAAGTCAACTGCCTTATCTCAACAATAAGCCTCTACAAAGCAACAGGCGGACAGGATCTGTACTCCATCAAAGAACCTGAAAATGAATCACAGCCGACTGTTTTATAATTTATATGCTCCTTTTGCGCCTTCCATACAAAATAAGCAG
Source organism: Candidatus Gastranaerophilales bacterium (assembly GCA_944325565.1). Taxonomy (GTDB): domain Bacteria; phylum Cyanobacteriota; class Vampirovibrionia; order Gastranaerophilales; family Gastranaerophilaceae; genus Limenecus. Next base: position 7,845 of record CALVAT010000079.1, on the reverse strand, counting down.
CGGCAAGCACGCTAATGCAACAATTCCCCAGACTCTGAAGGTTTCGATATAAGCAGAAAGCGTAGACTGCTGCACAAGAATGTTATATAGCATACCCTGTGCTTTTGTCTGAGCAACAGCAAGTACATCGTAATTGGCAAAATAAGAGGTAAGCGAAGCCAATCTCTCCATATAAACATTATTCTGCGTATTAAGCTGCTCTACAAAGTTGTGCTGAAAAGCCTGTGAGTAGCGTGAAACCATTGTTGTTACAAGAGAAGTTCCTATAGCCGCACCCAGATTTTTGATAAGGTTTTGAACACCGCTTGCGTTTGTCATCTGGGCATTGCTGATTGTTTCCATTGAAGCTGTCGTGAGCACGGTAATCGTCATACCAACGGAAAAGCCGAAGATTATATTAGGTATGACAATATTAATCATAGAAAACTCAAGATTTAATTCTCCGAACATTAAGCCGGACACACCGAGTCCGAGAAGTCCAAGTGCTGTCAAAAGGCGAAAATCAAATATTTTGTTTGTAAGACTGTAAAGAGTAATTGCAGCAACCGAGCCAAAACCGCGCGGCATTAGAGAATAACCGCTCCAAAAAGCATTGTAGCCCATAAGGTTTTGTAAAAATAACGGCATAACTGTTGTAGATGCATACAAAACCATGTTGGCAATTACCAGTATAACCGTACCAATTAAAAAACTTCTATCTTTAAATACCGACAAATCAATAATTGATTCCTTTTGAACAATTTGTGAATATATGAACAAAACCATTGCGACCATTGAAATACCGAAAGTCCAGCATATCCACTCTGAGCCGAACCAGTCTGCGTTGTTGCCCTTATCCAGAAATACCTGAAATGTAACCAGCCATATAATAAGGAAGAAAAATCCAACAAAATCAATTTTTGCATCAGCCTGTTTTTGCGCATAAGGCGGGTCAAAAATCCAGAGCTTTGAAGTAATTGCAGCAATCAGACCAAACGGTATGTTTATAAAAAATATCCAGTTCCAAGACCAGTTATCAGTAAGCCATCCCCCGAGAATAGGGCCAATAACAGGCGCCACAACAACCCCGAATCCGAAAATAGACATTGCCAGAGCTCTTTTTTCCAGCGGAAACGCCTCAAGCAAAATAGCCTGTGATACAGGCAGCAAAGCACCGCCGCCAAGCCCCTGAAGTATTCTTGAAAATATCATCATCTCAAGCGATGTCGACATGCCGCAAAGCAAAGAGGCAAACGTAAACAATAAAATACATGCTATAAAAAATTGTTTTCGTCCGAAAAATTTAGAAAACCAGTCCACAGACGGCACAACAATACCGCTGGCAATTAAATAACTGGTTAGAATCCATGTTGCCTCATCGTTGCTCGAAGAGAAACTGCCGGCCATCTGAGGAAGTGCAACGTTAGCTATTGTTCCGTCAAGAACAAATATAAATGTAGCTGTCATCACCGCAATTGTAGTCAGCCAAGGGTTTATTTGAGGTGTATTATTTTGCAATGTTGTTTCTGAATTTTCCATAGTTATATCTGTATATTTGTTTTTTCACTTATTTTAGAAATTATCTTTTCAAGAGTTTGTTTAAACTGTTCAAGCTCTCTGTCATCAAAAGAGTCTAAAAAATTTTTTAAATCCTGCTTTACAACAGGCATATATTTCTCGGTAAGCTTTCTTCCCTCATTCGTTATTTTAAGCAGCTTAACCGGACGATTTTGTTTTGTTGATGTAACCCTTTTTATCAATCCTTTCTTTTCTAAAATTGACAAAATTCTGGTCACATTGGATCTGTCTTTCAAAAGAACTTTTGCAAGATCTCTCTGGCAGAGATTGTCTGCTGAAGCGATTGCATCAAGTGCAATGTACTGCTCAATTGTCAAATCCAGACCGAGAGATTTGATATATATTGACCCGCGCGAACGCAAATAAACAGAAGCCTTGTCTATAAGATACGGCAGACAGTCGGCATAGCATTCTGTAATTCTTTCTCCCAATTTGTTATAACTCCAACATGTTGTAATTCCAACATAATTTTATAAAATATAACACATGCCGGTCAAGTGGTTAAAATTCAACTATACAAATTTAATTTACGCTTTTCGTGCTCTACTCGTTTATTATATTTATCACACATTGTAAAATATCTCCGGCATTGCAATATTTTGTCATACCCGAGCATTATGCCGAGCATAAAATCCTGCTCAGGCGTTATTTTATCAAGTTTTTTATCGAAAGTTTTTACAACTCTTATACAGTCAGGATTGCCAAAAAAGACATTAATATTTTTGTTGTTAACATCATTTATCAAATACGGAATTTCTTCTCTTTGCAATCTGCTTTCTATAACATCTTTGTTGGCGGCTTTTTCAGTTGTTAGAACAAGGTTTCTTAATCCTTTTTTGTATTCGTAAATATGGTGGTAAAAAACCCGTAAATCATTTATCTGCAGCATATCAGGTTTTATATATTTTTGCTCTTTTTTGCTTGCAGCTTCTTTAAAATTACAAACATAAGCACTGTTAGTGTTATAAAAATTGACACTTTTTATCTGCATATCAAAGCTCCTAATGTTCGCCTATATAAAAAATGTACGGCATGGCAAACATTTTGTCAATGAACTGCTGTTATCTCATTAACACTTAAAGGAACTATTTTTTGCAAATCATCAAGGCTCATTTCTACCTGATAACCGATTTTACCTGCGCTAAAAATTATTGTTTCAAAATTTTTCGCAGATTTATCCACTACCGTTGTAAAAAGCTTTTTCATTCCGATAGGCGAACAACCGCCGTGGACGTATCCCGTAGTTGGTAAAAGATCTTTTAAATGAAGCATTTCGACTGATTTTTCATTCACTGCTGCAGCAGCCTTTTTCAAGTCCAATTCAGCCGCTACAGGTATCATAAAAACATAATACTTTTTAGATTTGCCGGCACAAACCAGTGTTTTAAAGACCATATCAGGATTTTGCCCCAACACGCTCGCTACATCGACCCCGCTTATTGCATCAGTATCAACATAAGTATAGTGATTATATTTAATTTTATGTTTATCCAGAATTCTCATTACGTTTGTTTTGTAATCCTGTTTGGCGTTCATAGTCTTTCTCCCGATATTATGCCTTTTAAAATAGCCTATCTCTGCAATGCAATCAATTAACACATTAAATAAAATAGAGCAACAAAAAGGAGAAAGCAATGACAAATGTTAAAGAATTAACTGATGAAAATTTTGATATCGAACTGAAAAACACAACGAATCCCATACTGGTAGACTTTTTTGCCCCATGGTGCGGACATTGCAGAGTGCAGGAGCCTATTATAACAAAATTAGCAGACGAGCTTAAAGACAGGGCTGTCATAGCCAAGATAAATGTTGATGAAAACCGTGATACAGCAGCAAGATTCTTTGTCAGCGGAATACCGGCAATGTTAGTTTTTAAAAACGGAAAGCTTGTTGAGCAGGTTGCCGGAGTACGGCAGATAGACGAGTTAAAAAAACTTGTCAAAAAATATGAAAATGTTTAGCCCTTTACTCAATATCTTTGCAGGCAAATTGCAGAAAGCTTCCCATAAGATTTTCATTCCAAACCTTTACGGTAGGCGGAACTTTTAGAACAGCAGGAGTAAAATTCCATATATATTTAATATTCGACTCAATTAAAAAATCAGCAACCTGCTGGGCCGCCTGCCTCGGGACAGTTAAAATAGCAATCTCAACCCCTAAGCGCTGTACAAGGTTAGGGAGTTTTGAGATATGAAAAATCTGTTTGTTATTAACCTGAATATCTATTTTTTGCGGGTCATTATCAAAAAGAGCAAGAATATTCAAACCATAGCTGTTAAAGCTGTCATATTTTGCAAGAGCAAGGCCTAAATGACCTGAGCCGACAATAAAGGCATCTTTTGTTTTAGAAAACCCCAGGGTTTTTTCAATAGAATCTTTAAGCTCCTTTACCATATATCCGACACGGCACTTTCCGGCATTGTTAAGCAGTTTAAAATCTTTGCGAACCTGAGAATCATCAATACCAAGACGCTGCGCAATCTGAGGGCTCGATATTGTTTCAATACCGGCTTCTATATATTCCACCATTATGCTGTGATATAAGGTTAATCTATTTGAAACTTTTTCAGGTATATTTTTGCTCATAATTTTCACACACCCTTTTGATTTAAACAAAATTATATACTAAATCAAGAAAAAAATCACGATTTAATATTTAAAGATTTTCTCCGGTTAGGTCAAAATCCTCATTATTAACCTCGCGCAAAAAATCTATCCAGTCCGTATAATAATCTGTAAGAGCATAGATATATCCTGTCATAATATCCTGATATGACTGCTGCATAACAATAACAGAAGTAAGGTCAGCCTTGCCTGAATCATAATTGCGTTTTGAAATTTTTATGAGTTCTTCTGAATCTTTAATAAGTTTTTGTTTATAGAACAAAAGATTAGTTCTTGATGTGGTGAAACGTTCATAAGCAGAAGATAAATCCTGCAGAGCTTTATTTTTTGCGGATTCATAGTTTATCTGAGCCTGTTCAATCTGCAGTTTTGCATTTTTTATTTCAGGTTTATAGGAGTATAAAAGAGGAATATTATTTATGCCCGCTGCAGCATAAGCCCCCGGTTCAAAGTGGCCTGTTTCGCTGTGCGATTGAGGAAGATAAGAGTAGCCGCCCGAGATTTCAACATCAGGAATTCTTTGTCTTTCAACAATTGTAAGATTCTTTTTCGCTATATCAATCTCCTGCTTAGCAGCACGTATATCGAGCCTTTTTTCGAGTGCTTTTGCAGCAATTACATCAAAATCAGGAACAGGAGCATTAAAATCAGGAGTTTTTAGAGATATAAAAACTGTTTCATCAGGAAGATTGTCCTCCCGCGTGTCATATATTATACCTGTATTTTCTTTTAAATTAAGTGTCTTATTAAAATTATTTCTTGCTGTTGTCACATTTGTTCTTGCTGTATTAATTTTTGTTTCCAGCTGATTAAGAGCTATTTGAGCCTGTATAACTTCTGTTTGAGCCGAAGGATTAGTTTTATACTTATTTTGGGCTATTTTTAAAAGTTCCTCTAACAATTTCTTTTGCTCCATAAGCGAGCTGAGAATTGTTTTTGCCCCGACAAGATCCGCATAAGTTTCTCTTACATCCATTTCGAGCGTAAATTCTGCTAGCTTTACGTCTATTTCTTTTTTATAGAGGTTAGATTTTGCCAGATTTTTTCTGGGTGAACGTTTTGCTATTTCAAAAGTTTCTGATATACCTATCTGTTGCGGCTCGCTTTTTCCGGCTTTGCCAAAGTTATAGAAGATATTAACATCAGGATTTTTTAAACGATTTGCTGTTTTTATATCATTTTTTGCGAGTACAACATCAATCCTTGCTGATTGCAAATCCAGATTGTTTGAAACAGAAAGCTGTATTGCATCATCAAGGTTAATCTTTTTTAATACCTCTGCATTACAGGTACGGCCTATCATTATAATTGTTATTAAGACGGTTAGTATTAATGTTTTTTGTAGTTTCATTATTTATTTTCACTTTGGGTTGCCGGTGCAGCTTCTTGTTGTTGTGTTTCTTTGGAATTTTTATAAAGGTTGTATATTCCGCCGAGAACTTTTACAGCTTTATTTTCTTGCAACTGCTGTACCTTTTCATTATTTTTGACAGCTTCTGCAGCATTTTGTTTTACCTGCTCTTTAACTTGTGCTGCAGTCTGTTGAGCCTGTTGTTTGAGTTCTTCTTTAGTAACAGGTTTTGTTTGCTGCTGAACCTGCTGGTCTATCTCAGTTTGTTCCTCTTGAATTTTTTCAGGAGTGTTAAGCCACTTAAATCCGTCAAAAGCAGAAGCCGGTTTGTTAAGATTGCCTCTTAAATTAACTTTAAAAGACTTTGTTCCGGTTTTAGCAGGCGTTAATGGAGGAATTGTCTGCAAAACAGATTCATTGGCCGCCTCGTTAAAGGTAGTCATTGCAGAAGCTATTTTCACTCCAAAATTAGGAATTAAAGAAACGAATTTTTCCACTGACAAATCAGCTATCGGCCCGAGCGCTGTTATAACTTCGTTCGATAAGGAGCCGAGAATCTCTATGTTAGAATCCATAGAAAGTATATTAACAGTTCCTTTTAACAGAAGCGACATATGCGTACCGGACATTTTTACCTGTTCAAGTACAGCATTCCCGCCTGAGAGCAATACTTTGCCATTAAGGTAAGAAAATTTACCTGTATTATAAGGAGCCACAGAATTAACAAGGCTGCCAATCTGTGTTTTTACAAAACTTTGCGACAACAGATTATCCGCCTGAAGGAAAGTTTCAAAACGTCCCAAACTGCCTAGCTGGCCGTCTTTAAGCTCAAAATCAGCCGTACCGTTAAGTGATTTAACCTGCTGCTCATAAGTAGAGCCTTTTAGTTTTACATCAGCATTGAAATCAAGATTGCTTTGTATCTGGTCTTTTAAACCGGTAAATACAGTCACGGCCTGATTAGCTCCAATTTTTTTGCCTTTAGCCTTAGCCGTAACCGCAGTAGTTTTTATGTTATATGACACATCAGCATTTACTGTGCCGCCGTACACAGTTGCTTTAAGGTCAGGAATTCTCACAAGGTCGTTTACAAGAGTAAAACTTCCTGTAATATCAGAAGCCACAAAGTTGCCTCCGATTTGTTTCATTGTGAATTTTTTAATATCCGCTGTACCGTTTGTAATTTTAACAGGAAGTAAATTTCCGGTTGTGGATGGAGCAGCAGGTGCAGAATTCGACGCAGATGAAGCAAACAGAGCATTCATCTTATCCATTGCAGCGAAAAGATTGTCCGCATTCAAATCACTGCTTGAAAATTTCATTGATTTTATTACGAATACATCCCCAAAGGTTGCTGACGCGTCAGCAATAATATTCATAATTGTTTTGTTTATATCCAAATTCTGTATATTGGCAGTGATAGTGTTATCGTTAAATTCTAAATCAACGCCCTGAACTTTTGTAAGTAAAGCCGGAAGATTTATGTCCTTTATAGAAAAGAAACCTTTGTATACAGGTGCATTTAGCGTACCGTGAATATTCAAATCACCGCGAGCGCTTAAAGAAGCATCCGGCATAAGAGTGTGCGAAAGCAGCACCGGTTCTGGAATTGTAAACTGTATTTTCATTTCAGGGTAACTGGAAGATACATTTGTAACCGCTCCGGAAATGCCTGCTATTTTTGAGGCCCCTTTAAGATTTTTATCTAAGTTATCTGTGGACAATGTTGATTTTGAAGGCATATAAAGAGAAACGTCCGTAATATCTAAATTATCGTTTGCATAGGACAGTTCTGCATTAACAAGTCCATTTTTGCCTGTCATTTTCTTTACACTTACAGGAGAAAAATAGTTGTTAGCATCAGGATATGCCTGAGCCTTTATATCAACCTTCTGTGCATTCCCGCTGATTAGTGCTTTAAGCGGTATTGAACCTTTTGTACCTATCATTGCTCTTGCTTCTTTGGGAAGGAGCGAATTTATATCGGCTGCTTTTATCGAACCATCAGCAGATATATTAATTTTCATATCTTTCAGGTAATCTTTCACATTGCCCGAAACATTAACTTTGGAAGAGTTAAACAGGATATCACATGGATTAATAACAGCCTGAGAGGGATCAACATCAACTTTCAAAGATGGGATATTCAAAGTTATCAAAGGCATAGGAGCTCTTGTTTTAAGCAAAAATTTTGTAAGAGCAACATCTATATCAGGTTGAATTTCTGCCAGTTTGCCCTTTAAAATCACATCTATATTAAGAATGCCGCTATTTAAAATAAAGGATTTTTTCATATCCGACGGAGCAAA
>CALVAT010000078.1 GCA_944325565.1 Candidatus Gastranaerophilales bacterium | reverse complement strand
GTATCTTTTACCGGTTTTTCGTTTTTCTGTTTTTGGGGCTGCTTAACTTTATTTTGCAAATTTTTGACAGCATTTTTAAATTTGTTGTCGTTATTTGGCGATTTTATTGCTTTTGTTTGCTTGTTTTTCGCTTTTACATTTTCTTCTTTTGAGGACTGTTGTGATACTTGTTTTGATGTTTCTGTTCTCGTGGGGTGAACTTCAGTTTTTTCTTGTATTGGACCTCTTACTTCGTGGATTTCGACTTTGGGTTGTTGTGTTTCCTGCAACTTTTTGGGGCCCATCGGTACTGGTGGAGCCTGGGCAATAGCAGGATTTAGAATAAATAATATTGCGCTGACAATAGCGAGTATTTTTATATTTTGCATGGCAAAATTATAATCCAACAGCGTGTTTTTAACAAATTTATAAATTTCTGATTTTTGTAAAAAAATATTACGATTTTATGTTGATTTATTAAATTTTTTCATTAAATTGTTTTTATTAATATACAAGGTTTTAGTTATAAAAAGAAGAATATTTATGAAGAATCAGAACAACACAGAGTTAAATATTGTGTTTGATACAACACCTGCACTATTTAACTTAAAGCAAAAAGCTTCACAAATTCAAAACAATTATTCGCTACAGAATAAAATAAATGAACTTGTTTGTTTTGTGCAAGCAAATAAATTGAGTTTTAGCAATTAAATGTCATATTTAAATCCGTCTTGTTTAAGACGGTTTATGGTTTCTTTTAATTGGTCATCACCAGCAACAGCGGAAAGGCGGAAGAATCCTTCACCATTTGTTCCAAAGGCATTGCCTGGAACAAGGACAATACCTGATGTTTTTAGAACGTCGGATGTGAAATCATTTGATGTTTTATATCTTGGCGGTATCGGAAGCCAGATATAGAAGGTAGCAGATGGAACAGCTTCATCTTTTATTTGCCAACCGAGTTCTCTGAAACCGTTTATAACAATCATTTGTTTTTCTTTAAAGCTTTTGTTGGCTGCTGCAATGTAGTCATCGCCTTCTTTTGAGTTTAAGACTTCTGCTGCGCATTTTTGCAGCGCTTTAAATAATCCTGTGTCTATTGTTGATTTTAGACGCCCAAAAGCGCCTACTGCGTCAGCATTTCCACATATCCATCCGATCCTGAATCCTGTCATTGAATAGGGTTTTGAAAAACTATAAAACTCTACAGCAATATCTTTGGCTCCTTCAATTTCAAGAACGCTGTGCGGCTTTTGTTTTTCGTCAAAGTATATGTCACAATATGCTGCATCGCTTATAAGCCAGATTTGTTTTTCTTTGCAAAAGTCAACAATGTGTTTTAAATATTCTTTTGTACAGGTTACTCCAATCGGATTTGACGGATAATTTATAACCATTGCTTTTACTTTTTCTGGTTTTATTCCGTCCTGAATCATTTTTTGCCAGATTTTATTCATATCGGGCATATAGTTGTCGGCTTTTGTTAGAGGTATACCATAACTTTTTCCGCCGCTTGTTTTTATCATTTGTGTATAAGATGCATAACCAGGATCAGGGACAAGTATAACGTCTTGTTCATCTGTATTTGTTGTCGGGTTAATCAATGCTCTTATAAAATTAGCAAGTCCCTCTTTTGAACCTATTAGGGAAAATATCTCTGTTTGTGGGTCCAGTTCAACTTCGAATCTGTTTTTCATTCTCTTTGCAACTGCTTCAAGAAAAAATGTTTCGCCTTTGGGCGTAGAATATGTGTGAATCTGAGGTATTTTTAGGGATTCGATTAATTTGTCATACACAAACTGAGGAGGTGGTGCAACAGGTGCTCCCATCGCAAGTGCAATAGGTGCTCTGCCTTTTGCTTCAAGCTCCGGTGTTAGTTTGGTTGCTTCCTGTTTAATTCGAAACATTATATACGTATCAATTGATTTTACATATTCATTAAACAGTTCATTCATTTTTTATCCTTTTGATTCAAGCTGGTATGCCCAGGCACTATGGTTATGTATACTTTCCAGAGATTCGACTTCTGCTTCAAAATATTTGATTTTATCATTGTTTCTGAATTTTAAAACAATATCCCTTAATACATCTTCAACAAATTTCGGGTTGTCATAAGCGTGTTCTGTTACATATTTTTCATCTTCACGTTTTAAAAGCGGATATACCTCACAGGATGCTGTTTTTTCGATTTCTGAAATCAAATCTTCAAGCCATATATGTTCGGTTTCGTCATAGCTTATTACAACTTTTATTAGTGCTCTCTGGTTATGAGCAGAGTATTCTGAAATTTCTTTAGAGCAGGGACAAAGTGTTGTTACGGGTACTTTTACACCGAGATAGAATTTGTAATTGTCTTCTTCTAAAAGACCTTCAAAAGAACAATCATAAGCCATCAGTGATTTTTGTTTTGAAACTGGAGCCTCTTTTTCTATAAAATATTTAAATACAAATTTTACCTGTGCAGCTTTTGCTGCCAATTTTGTCTTAATTGCTTCCAGACAGCCTTTTATATCAACGCCGAGAAGTTCTTTTTCTCTCCATTCGTTTAATATTTCCATAAAACGTGACATATGCGTTCCCTTGAAATTCATGTCAAGAGAAGCACATATTTGTGCTTTTGCGTATACAACCTGATTGTCCTGACCTTTTCTCTGGATAATTAGTGGAACATCTACATTTTTTATGCCGACTTTCTGAATATCTATCCCTCTGTTATCAGCGAGATTCTGGACATCTCTTAGCGGCAAATCCTTTATACGGCTTTTCATAACATTCCTATCTTATTTTAGGCATCAAAATGTTCTGCTGATTTCTGTTCTAATGCAAGAAGCAGTTTTAATGCAGCAATTCTTTGCATCTTCGGCGGAGCGAGCCTGAGCATTTCAATAGCTTTCATCATAACAGGGTCATGATCATACCAGCGATTGCCTTTGCCCTGATATTTTGCAACTGTTTCATAAAGATGTTCGATTACATCCGCAGCCACCTGCTCTTGCAATTTCAATATATAATCAGCAGCTTCGGCTTTTGTTTCATCTGTTTGGAGTTTTAAAAGTTCAAGTGCTTCTTTTAAAACAGGGTCTTTGTCATACCAGCGTCTACCTTCAGTCATTTATTCGTTCCTTATTGTATTATTTTATTTGATTATATTCGTTTTCTTGTTTTGTGTCTATTTGTAAATCATTTTAAATCCCGAACGGTTTTATTGCACGTTCTAAAATCCCGAGGCAATATGAAATAACTATACCGTAATTTGTTATAGGCAGGTTTGCTTTTTTACATTTCATAATTCTGGATAAGACTTCTTTTCTGTTTGTCATACAGGCTCCGCAATGAATTAAAAGTGCATAGTTTGTTAAATCTTGCGGAAAATCGTGTCCTGAGTGGTAGACAAATTCAAGATTTTTACCTGTTTTTTTAGTTAAAAGTCTTGGGATTTTTACTCTTGCAATATCATCTTCAATCTGATGGTGCGAGCAACTTTCGCAGATTAAAACTTTGTCATTATCTTTAAGTGTGTCAATTGATTTTGCGCCTTCGTAAAACTCTTTTAGATCTCCTTTTAATCTGGCAAACAGTATAGAAAAAGATGTAAGTTCGATATCTTCTGGCACGTCCTGTGAAACGGACGCAAAAGCCTGTGAGTCAGTTATTACTAGTCTTGGCTTGGATTTAAGTTCACTAAGAGTTTCTTTTAGTTCTGTATCCTGCGTAACAAAAGCTTTGCACCTGTTATCAAGCAAATCTCTGAGTACCTGTACCTGAGGAAGAATTATTCTACCTTTTGGTGCTTCTTTGTCAACAGGGATAACTAGTACAATCGTGTCTTTAGGTTTTATAAGATCGCCTAAAATTGATGGCGGGGTTATAAAATCATCCGGACAAACCTTAACAAGTTGTTCTTTTAATCTGTAAACAACTTTTCTTCCTTCTTTTAAACTCGTTTTTAGCGGGTTTGGGACATATTTTTGTATAGTTTCCAGCTTTTCTTCTGATATTTCCTGTATATCCTGTTTGTTTATTATTGCAAGAACGGGAATTTTTCTTTCCTCAAACTCTTTGTATAAGGCTATTTCATAATCATTCCAGCCGTTTGAGTCACAAATTATTATTGCAATATCTGTTCTATCAAAGATTTTTTTTGTTTTTTCAATTCTTTGCCCGCCCAAATCTCCGATGTCATCTACACCGGCTGTATCAATAAAAACAACAGGTCCGAGCGGTAAAAATTCCATTGTCTTTTCCACTGGGTCGGTTGTTGTGCCCGCAGTAGGTGAAACTATAGATATATCTTGATTTACAAGACTGTTTAATAGTGAAGATTTTCCAGCATTCCTTTTGCCGAATATGCCGATATGAAGCCTGTTAGCTTTAGGTGTTCCCTGCATTTTGAGCCTCTGTTTCTTTTATATTGCCTGAAGTTTCTTGCATTTCTTCTGCAATTTCTTCTTTAATATCTTGAATTTTGGTATTTGTAAACAGGAAGTATATCATTGATATTACCGTAATTGTGAGCATTATTGTAATCTGGTGAATAAATGCAATACCAAGAGCGTTTGATTTTTCTATGTGGTATATGCCAAGCGCCAGAATATATGCATACTGATACGGCCCGACAAAAACAGATGATGAAGGTATTATTGTCGAAAGTGCAATAAAACTTATTATAAATAAAGCTATTGAAAATCCATAATGTTGACCGAACCCGAGTATAAGCACGTATGTAATAACACATTCTATTCCCCAGGCGAGGCAGCTTGTCGCAAAGGCAATAAACAGACAATGAGGTTTGTTTAAAGCCTGAAATCCTTCCATAAATCTGTTCATTATATTTGATATTTTGGTAAATACCGGCTCAAATTTTGATAGTGCAGGGAAGTTACTTAATTTGTTAAAGAACCAGTCTGTTTTGTTAAATTTGAATATCAGAAAAAACACAACTAAGCTTCCTAAAAAAAGAGCTGAGGCAATATATGTTATATTTAATACCCACGGATGTTTAAAATATGTTAGAACAGCAAAAGCCAGAATTAACAATACAGAAATGCCGTCAATAAGTCTTTCGAGAATAATTGAACCGAGAATTTTCATTTTGCTTTCTTCAAGCTTTTTGCCTATATGAAAAGCTCTCCAAAAATCCCCTGCTCTTGCAGGAAGATAGCTGTTGATAGTGTTGCCGGTCGTGAATGCAAAAAAAGCTTCTTTGACTGTTAATTTTTTGCTGTCACAAAGAAGATATTTCCACCTTACCCCTCGCAGATAAAGCCCGAATATATACAAAGGTATAAATACTAAAAGCACCCTGTAGTCAAAGATTTTAAATGTTGCCACAAGCTGCCTGAAGTCAAGATTCCAGCATATTAATGCAATAAAAATCAGCGTTATAATAAGTCCAATAATTTTTTCTTTGTGCTGTTTTAATTTTTCCAACTTAATCAACCTTTACAAGTACTTTTACTGATGATTTTTCAGTGTTTCTTTCAAATGCTTTTATTGAATCGTCAATATTATAAATATCTGAAATAAGCGGTTTTACGTCAATTCTTTTACTTTCAAGAAGTCTGAGCGCAGGCGCAAACTGTCCGCATCTTGAGCCGACGACAGTAATTTCATCGACAACTATTGGTGCAAGGTTAAATTCTTTAGAAGCCGCTATAGTGCTTTTTAATATAAGTGTTCCGCGTGGTTTTGTCAGCGCAAGTGATGTTTCAAATCCAGAAATAGAGCCTGTCGCTTCAACCACAAAATCATAAGCTTTTTCTATTTTTAAATCATTAAGCAGTTTTGTCTTTACACCTTGAGCTTTTGCAATCGCAAGTTTTTCTTCGTGTTTCCCCACTAATGTTATATCCAGCCCTGCAGCATTAAGCGCAAGTGCAATAATCAGTCCGAGTTTTCCGTCTCCCAGAACAATAACGCTTTTATAAGGCGGAATATGTACCTGTTCTAGAATTTCAAGCGCAGCTGCAAGCGGTTCTACAAAAACAGCTTCTTCATCAGTAACATTTGCCGGTATTTCAAGAAGATTTTTTACAGGAAGACAAACATACTCGGCAAAGCAGCCTTCTCTTTTCCATATACCTAATGTAGAACGGTTAAAACAGTGTCTTGCAAGCCCCTGTTTACACCAGTCACACTCGCCGCAGCCGCAGTTTATTTCACCTACAACTCTTTTATTTAAAAGAGATTTGTCATCGTCATTTATTGCTTCAACTACACCTGTAAATTCGTGTCCGAGTATACCCTTGTAACCCATATAACCTTTGGTGATTTCATAATCGGTATTGCAAATACCGATTGTATTCACTTTTATAAGCGCCTCACCTTTTTTCGGTTCAGGTGTCGGATAATTATTATCAAGTTTTAAACCGTTATCGAAAACAACTGCTTTCATTTTTTCTCCCCGTGTACTATTCTTAAATATTTTTACCATTCAATTATATGCTAATGTAAATTTTTTGTCCAAAGACAGCAAAAAAAAATCTTTTTGAGTTTTGTTCGGGTATGGATTCTGTCGGATTAAACACATATTCCGCTTTTAATATCAGCGGTAAGGATATGAGGTATGAGAAACTGCAAAAAAGAATGCAGCGAAAAGACTATGCACGAAAAGAAAACGACATATATCTAAAAAAATTCGAACTTTTGAAAAAAAATATTGAGGACTTAAAAAAACAAACAGTTGTCGCTTATTCTATAGCCGGCGCTGCAGTATTGTGCCATGTCTTATTCAGAGGATTGAATAAAATTCCGTATACTGATATAGATAAAATCAAAAAACTGGCGCGTGAAATGATAGAAAAGTTTAATCTTCAAAGTACCGGTTTCAGGGCAGTGATTGCTGATAAAAAGAGTGAATCGTATGTTGATGTTTATGGACGGCCTGTTGATAAACTAAAAAACAAAATGACAAGAAACGCTTTTTATATTTTGCCTGATAATATTGCGGTCGCGTGGAAAAAATCTCCAATAGAACTTTTTCATGAGATAGGACATGCTATTTCAGGTAGCAAGAAAGATGGTTACAAACATCATTCTTTTATGCATTGGCTTCCGTATTATTCACCGCTGCCGATTGGATTTTGTCTTGTTAATACTACAGAGAAAGATAAAAAAACGCCGGAGAAACAAAAAATCTATAATATGGCATCTGTCCTAAAGGATAATGCTTATCTAATGAGTATGGCTATGTTCCTGCCATTATTGACTGAAGAATTTAATGCATCCAGGCATGCTATAACCTTTCTTAAAAGCAGTGATAAAACGCTTGCACTAAAGAGTCTTCTGCTTTATGTCCCTGCGTTTGGTACGTATCTTGTAAATGCTTTTGCTGTTTCTAATCTTGTGAAGATGTTCAACACTAAATCTGACAATTTATATTTGCAAAAATCTTTGTTTAAACAGTCTAAGGACTATCAAAACACATTAAAATTTGATAAGAATATTTCACCTAAAATAGCTGTTATTGATGAGTATAAACGCAGGGTCGTAAGGGTAGACTGGGATAAAAAACCGGATATGATACACGGTGAGGCAGTCGAAACTTTTATAAGAGCAGGATTGCCTAACGCTGATATAACACGTTTTGATACAAATTTAGATGAGGTAAGTGTAAAGCGGGCTCTCGATGAGATTTTGAATAGTGAACAGCAATATGACGCAATAAATCTTTCGAAATCTTCTGATATAAAGATTGATGATCTATCATCGCTTATAGGCTATAAAGTTACGGCCAAAAGCTTAAAACAGGATAAAGATATTATTAAGGAACGTTTTTTTGCTTCCCCGTATAAAGAGGCACAGGATATTAAAGCAATTATAAAGAAAATGGAATTGCTTGCGTCAAAAGGTGTAAAGATATATGTATCGGCCGGTAATAAGGGGAAGGATTATTTAAATCTCTATACTCTTGCTAATAACGTAAATGTAATAGGTGCTACTAACAAATACGGCGTAACTAAGGCGCCATTTAGCTGTGATAATTCTCTTATTACAAGATGGAGCAAAGGCGTATTCAATATAAATAAAATTAAGGATTCAACGGGCAATAGTGGATTTGATATTAATGAGGATGGAAGAGCCGATATTTCAGTCAATGACACTACTGCAAAATTGAAAATACCGGAACATTATGTTTTTGGAACTTCTTTTGCCGCTCCGAATGCGCTGGTAAGAGATTTTGAAAAGGTTCTTGAGGATTAAGTATAAATTCTTTTTAAATCAACTTTTTGTTTGATTTTATAGTCCCATTTTTGTAACAAATTGTAAATAATCATCTTTAAAAGTGTTATAAATTTTTAAAAATGGGAATTATAAATATAGGCGAATAAAGACTAGAGGTAGAAACGATGGATAATAAGCATAATTATAATAAAGCACCAAAACCCTTGTGTGGTAATGATTTGCGGCGTTTCGGGGGGTAAGCTACAAAAGCAGGCCCTGAAAGAAAATTTTCCCCGTCATTCTGAGACTATCACTCGTCATCCTGAGGAAACGCAGTGCCCGAAGGATCTACGTGTTCCAAAAGATTCTTTGGTCGTTCCACTCCTTCAGAATGACAATTTGACGCGTCATCCTGGCGGATTTCCACTCTGCCGAGAAAATGTGACTAAATGTCACATTTTTGAGAGGTGGCGCCGTGTGAACGGAAGTGAACCCAGCCCGGTAAGCGAACAGATTGAGCATACTAAGACAGAATGTCTTTATGCGAAACTCTG
>CALVAT010000077.1 GCA_944325565.1 Candidatus Gastranaerophilales bacterium | reverse complement strand
AAGATATCTTCGCCCATTTTTACATCGGTGCCGGCATATTTAGCGAACAAAACTTTTTCGCCTACTTTGACTTCCATTTCTTCTCTTTTTCCGTCATCAAGTGTTTTACCGGGGCCTACAGCAACAACTTCACCCTTTTGAGGTTTTTCTTTTGCAGAATCTGGAATAAAAATACCGCCTGAAGTTTGTTCTGTGTCTTCGATAACTTTGATAACAATTTTGTCACCTAACGGTCTGATTGACATAATGTCCTCCTTTTAAATTCAAAATATTCCGTCTAATTATATTTCAACTAACTTACTATTCTTTTATATCATTTCATGCAAAGAATTTTTTAAATATTAATGAAAAATTAATTATTTGTTTTTACCGGTGTATTCATACACCCTAAAGCCTTCATACTTAACAATTGCAGGCTGGCTCTGGAAAATAAGTTTGTAATCCTTAAGTTCTGTCACCTCCATTTTGTAAGTATCAAACGCAGGAATAATTGCATATATTTTTTTATTTTTAAAATCGGCGTTTTTTTCAATTTCAAGTCTGGTATATTCAGCCCAGCCCAGTTTGCTCAATATATAAAAGAGTTTTTCATCCCAGATAACATACTTTATATAGTATCTGTGCGCAACTGAATAAATATCTCTTTTTCCATCAAAATAATAAACAAGCCCCATAACATGAGGGTCATTATCCGTAATAAGTATTGAATTTTCGGGATCTATATTTTTTTCAATATATTTTGCCGTTTCTATTGCGGAAGAGTAGTTATATTTAATATCGAGAACAGAGTATTTAACACCGTTCATAAACATAAAAATAAAGAACAGAGAAAGACAAATATTTATTGTTGTCTTAACTTTTGAAGAAATATTTTCCTTATTCATTAGCAGCCAGAATGCAAATATCAGTATGATATGTGCGCAAAAGATTCTGTTAACAAAAACCCAGTGATTGTATCCTACAACATACACAACCAGCTGGAAAAGTATACTGAAAAATGTTATAACAAAAAGCTTTTTATCCTTTAGCAATAAAAGAATAAACATAATTACATAAATCAAAGCCGAAAGCAGGATGGCTGGAACATTTAAAAGCGGAAACATTATAGTGTTATATTCCGGCCACTGGTTATCAACGGAATTTATAAAGAACTGGCTCAAAACTTTTACAATACTTACTATTAAACTGCTCGTATCAATTTTTATTACAACATTGCTCGAGGTCGTACCATGCAGCTGCGCTACAACAGCAAGAAGCCCTATGCACATTATTCCAAAGGCCGTAAGATATTTTTTTAATGTGTTTTTATCTATTTCTTTTCTAACTTTAAATAAATTTTCATATAAAAAATCCAGAGTTAAAAAACCGCAGAATACAAGCATTATTATATGGGTATTAGCGAGAATAAATATTAATGAAGCGTATACAAAAGGGTGTTTTTTGGCCTTCGGGTATAATATTGCCAGCAAAAATACAAGAAGAGGTAAAATGGAATAACTTCTTGCTATAACCGGAAAAAAGTACAAAAAACCTGCGCTGGTTACTATTGCAAACTTAGCAAATTTTCCAAAAGGCGAAAACTGCAAAAATATAAACACGCTTGCCGTCATACAAAGCCAGCAGAATATTTGCATAAACATTATAGGCAGGTGTAATTTTGCAAAAGGCATCATCAACAGATAAAAGAAGGATGGATGCCCTTCGTTTACAAGATGTTTGAAAAGCTCAAAAACATTCAAATGTCTGACAAGCTGCCAGACTTGAGCTTCGTCAGCCCAGGTTTCGTGGTGCAATACAATTATTAAAGTAAAAATTGCATACAATGCTGTAAAAATTATATTTTTTAAAAGTGTTTTTTTCTTTTCTTCCATTGTTTTCTCTTTCCGATTTGTATTACATAATTAATGTTTAATAATACCGTAGTATAAGTGTCATGAGATTTTGAAATAACAAACACTGGGATATTAAAAATAATCCGGCCGGTATGACTTTACTTTCTGTGACAAAGTGTTTTGAAACCAGCAGCAATAAAACTACCGGTATAAGAGGAGTTAAATATCGTCCCTGAACCCCGATTATATACGGTTTTGTCTGGTATATAAGATAAACTGACGTCATTATTAATATATAAGTCAGAATCACAGCAATTAAAATCCATGCTTTGTTTTTCAATTCTATAGCACAATTTTGTTCTTTCTTATCAATATAAAAAACAGAACCCACCAAACCTGTCCAGGCCAGATGTGCATATTTCACAGGTATCATCGCCAGTGTTACACCTATACTCGATATCGTATTCTGATAAAGAAATCCCTTTAAAAATATGGTTGAAGCCAAAATATTCTTCACATAAGAAAAAGGAGAAAACAGAATTTCCTTAATCAAAACAAATTTGTTTATATTGCCGAGCCCGTATGTCGCAGACGAAGAAACACTGAAAAGAGTAAACATAAATAATACAAAAACAACAATATTCACTAACAGTGTTAAAATAAAACATTTTAAATAATTTTTAAAAGACTCAAATTTCTTTGCCGGTATTAAAAAATATAATAAAATTAGAGGGAAATACGCAAATTTTAGTATATTTATAACCGTTATTAAACCGCTCCAGATGAATATTTGCCTGTTAGATATTTTCTTTTCAGAATCAGCGCAAGCAATCTTTAAAGTATACGCGATGTAAAACATAATAACGCCCGTAGTTATCCCATCAGTGCTGATAGAGGCAGCCTGAGTAACACAAACCGGAAGCAATGCAAAGAAACAAAACAGCCATTTTTTACACGGCGTAATTTTTATTGAAAAATACGCTAACGCCAGATAAACAAGCAATGAACAAAATCTTAAAATATACATCATAAAAAGAGGTCCAAAATTCAAAAGCTTCATTATCCACAGGATAATAAAAGAAGGAAAATATGACACAGGCGTATAGCTTGATGGAGTGTGTTTTAAAAAAGTTGTTGTTTTTTTGGCCAGAGGTATATTAAAAGACTGCAAAGTTGCTTTATACGGAATTTTTTTATTAGAAAACCTGTAAAAATTATAAAACTGATACAACGATGCCATACTCTGGGGCATATTAAGACCGGCTTGATTATCCTTGATTTGATATCTGTATGTTCCCTGTGTATATCCCCACATTTTAAAAAAATGCTCCGGTTCATCAGGAGATTGGAACGGCGGCATTACGCATAAAATCACCATTCCCCATAACAAACAGAATATTAAAAATATATTTTCAGGTTTAAAAATAACTCTTTTCATTTTAATTTAGTAGTAATAAACGATTATAATAGTAAAAGTCATAAGAAGTAACAACTGTGCCGCAAACACAAGAATAGCAGGCACTATTTTGTTTTTTATGCAGACATTTTTAAAATTAAATAAAAGCATAAAATACAAAAGCAATGGTGTCAGATACCGTCCCTGTATACCGACAATATAAGGTTCTGTCCTTTGATATATCAAATAAACAGAAGTCATTATCAAAAAATGACAGAATATTAATATTCCAAAAATTAGCGCTTTATTTTTCAAAGTCAGATTTATTATCTTTTCAGCCCCATTTTTATAAAAAGAAGCCAAAAAGATTAAAAACCATGTTAAATTTGCCGCAAAATTCGGTATCATAATAAGATTTCCGCCAACGCTGGAAATAATATTGTAAAAAAGGAAATATCGTAAAAATAAAGTTGAACGTACAACAAGTATTATATAATCCAAAGGTGCAGACAAAATTTTCTTTATAATATCAAACCCGCCCAGAAGATTTTTTCCATAATTATAAGAATTTAATCCCTTTGCTGTCATAATTCCAGAAATAAAACATGCCAGCATTAATATATTTAAAACAAGCAATGCAGCGAAATTTGTAAAATACAATTTCGTTGACCCGAATTTTGTTTTAGGAATCAAAAAATACAGTAAAATTAAAGGGAAATAAGCAAATTTCAAAATTCCTATACACGTAATTAAAACATCCCATATAATTATCTGTTTTTTATCCAGCTTTACAATGTCTTCTCTAAAAGCAAGCTTTAATGTATATGCGGCAAACAGCATTACAAAACCTAATGTTATCCCGTCTGTACTTATTGCAGAAGCCTGATAGACATTAACCGGTAACAAACCAAAAAACCAGAACAGCCATTTTTTACACGGTGTAATCCTTATCGCACTATATGCAAGAGCCAGATAAACAAGCAATGAACAAAACCTCAGTATATACATCATAAAAAGAGGTTTAAAATTTAAAAGCTTCATTATCCATAAAACAACAAAAGATGGAAAATAAGATAAAGGGGTATAACTGGTAGGGATAAACTTTACAAAAACTTTATCATCCTTTTTTAAAGGCAATTTTGAATATTTAACCGTTTCAATCAATGGGATTTTTTTATTCGAATAAACATACTGAGAATAAAAATTATAAATATTGTCAATACTTTTAGGTAGCTCTATTCCGCTCCAGCCGTCTTTAATAGTATGTCTTAGGGTGCCCTGTGTATATCCCCACATTTTAAAAAAATGTGCAGCCTCATCCGGCGCCTGAAACGGAGGATTTACACACAAAAACACAAGCCCCCATAACAAACAAAATATTAAAAATACATTTTCACATCTAAACAGTATACTTTTTATATTATTCATCTCTAATGTATAAAAACTCCTTAACTAAGACTGTAATTAAACCGGCTCAGACATACATCCCAATTATAGTAACAAATGTGCACAAAAGCAAAAACTGTGAAACAAAAAATAAAAAGACCGGAACGATTTTATTGCTGATATTAAATTTCGGAAAAGCAAAGACAATCAATCCGAATAATATCAACGGAGTCAAATAACGTCCCTGAATCCCAACTATATAAGTTTGGCTTTTATATATCAAATAAACTGATGTAACAATTAACAAGTATGAAACTAATATAGCAGCAACTATCAATCCCTTTTGTTTTAAAGAAATTTTGCATGCCTGCTCCTTCACAGTTTTATAAAATACCGACAAAATTAAGGATATATAAGCAATATTAACAGCAAAGAAAGGTATCATTTTAAAGAACACACTTACACTTGAAATAATATTGCGGTATAAAAACCCCCTTAAAATGTAAGTTGACACTAGAACCTTTTTTAAATAGTCAAAAGGAGAAAGGATTATTTGTTTTATTAAATCAATTTTATCATTAATCAAAAAGGTTTTCGTGTGTTCATTCAACACCGGAGTACTCATTACCGCTGACAAAAATACACAAATCAAGCCAAAACAGATTCCCGCAACAATAGATAAATACTTAAAATACGTTTTTTTAGAGGAAAATTTTTCTGCAGGTATTAAAAAATAAACAACAATCAATGGGAAATAAGCGTATTTTAAAATACAAATATAAGCAAACATTATTCCCCAGAGCAAAATCCTTTTAATATCAATATTTTTTATATTTTCATCAAAAGCAAGCTTTAGAGTATAAGCGAAAAATAGCACTATTAAGCCAAAAGTAAGCCCGTCCACACTGACAGCAGCAGCCTGATAAATATTTACAGGCAGCAAAGAAAACATCCAGATTGTCCATTTTAAACACGGCGTAATTTTTATCGCACAATAACATAATGCTAAATATACAAGCAATGAACAAAAACGCATTATATATAACATCATCAAAGGTTTAATACTAAATAGCTTCAAAACCCACAACACAATAAAAGATGGAAAATATGATAGAGGAGTATAGCTTGACGGATTAAAACTTAAAAATTCCGTTTTACCTTTCTCAAGAGCAATATTTCCGGCCTGCGCAGTTGCTTCAAAAGGTAATTTTGTATCTATTCTTCTATAATAGTCATAAAAATCATATAGCTTAACAAAACTTTCCGGAAGCTCCAGCCCGCTAATACCGCCTTGTATCTCATGCCTCAGAGTCCCCTGTGTATAACCCCACATTTTAAAAAAATGCTCAAATTCATCCGGCGCCTGAAACGGAGGATTAATAAACAAAAATATTACTCCCCATAACAAACAAATAACAAAAAATATATTTTCCGTTTTAAATAAAGTTTTTTCCATCTCTAATTTATAATATTATAAAATTATGAAAATAGATTGGATTTTTATAAAATTTATACTTGTTGGTATTTTAAATACAGCCTTTGGCTATCTTGCTTTTGCGCTGCTGCTGTTTTTAGGCTTGCATTACACACTCGCTGTGATTTTATCAACTATTGCCGGAGTGTTATTTAACTTTAAAACAACCGGTACACTTGTTTTTAAAAACCATAACAACAAACTAATATTTAAATTTGTTGCAGTTTATGCCATAACCGCGACACTTGGTATAATTATTTTGCGTATTGCTGAGCTTGCTCACATAAATCTTTATTTTGCTGGGCTTGTTTCAACAGGTGTTTGCGCAATAATATCGTTTTTACTTAACAAAAATTGGGTGTTTAAATATGAAAAAAATTAGTCTTGTTTCAAGCTGCTACAACGAAGAAGAAAACATAGATCCCCTATATGAAAGGGTCACAAAAGCCATTGAACCATATAATAACAGATACGAGTTTGAATACATTCTGCTGGACAACGGTTCAACCGACAAAACCGCACAAAAACTAAGAGAACTCGCCCAGAAAGATAAAAGAATAAAAGTTATTCTAAACACCCGCAACTTCGGTCATATCCGCTCCCCCTATTACGGCATGATACAGGCCGACGGAGATGCAGTAATTTATCTGGCATCAGACCTGCAAGACCCGCCTGAACTCATAAAAGAATTTATAGAAAAATGGGAACAGGGCTATATGATTGTCCTCGGCAAAAAAACTAAAAGTGAAGAATCTATATTAATGTTTTTAATCCGCAGTGCCTATTATGAACTTATCTCAAGAATTGCAGATGATGACTCCGGACTTGTGAAAAACTGTACAGGATTCGGCTTGTACGACCATAAAGTTATAGAAATAATAAAAAGCCTGGATGATCCGTATCCTTATTTAAGAGGGCTCATCTGTGATATAGGCTATGAAAAAGCCTTTGTGGAATTTACGCAGCCTACAAGAAAAAGAGGTATCACAAAAAATAACTTCTATACCCTGTACGACAATGCAATGATTGGTATTGTGAAACATTCAAAAGTCCCGTTAAGGATTATGACTTTTCTGGGTTTCGGTTTTTCCTTCCTCAGTCTTTTGATTGCCTTTTTATATTTTATCTTAAAACTAATATTCTGGGATGAATTTTCACTCGGTATGGCGCCAATTATAATCAGCCTGTTTTTCTTTGCTTCAGTGCAGCTGTTTTGCCTCGGGGTTCTGGGAGAATACATCGGAGCAATTTATACCAGAGTAAACAAAAAACCAGTTGTTGTGGAAAAAGAACGCATAAACTTCTAATTTGCAAGGGAAATGCCTGCAATATAACCTGTAGACCAGCAGTTTTGCAGGTTAAATCCGCCTGTCAAACCATCTATATCCAATATTTCTCCACAAAAGTATAAACCGGAAACCAATTTTGACCCCATGGTTTTAGAGTCAACTTCTTTTAAATCTACCCCGCCAGAAGTCACTATCTCTTCTCCTACAGCGGTTTTTTGCGCATGCAAGGTAAGAGCGGTTAACTGTTTTACAATTTTTTCTCTGTCTTTTTTGCAAAGCTGCCCTGACTTTATTGAAGGATTGATATTTTCTCTTTCTAATATAACTGCTGCAAGATTTTTAGGAATAAATTTGCTTATTACGTTCAAAACATCTTTTTGTGCATTGTCTTTAAGCCCGTTAAGCAGTATTTCATCAAATTCCGTATCTTCTAGATTAACAAGGTTCAACTCAATTTTTAGAGGAGCACTCTCACTAAAATCAACATAAGCGCAATAAGAAGATATTTTGTATATCAGAGGTCCGGAAATCCCGCTGTGGGTAAACAAAAAATCCCCGCTTAAAATATTTTTAGGAATTTTTAGTTTTTTGTTATTAAAAAATACCTGAGCGGAAATGTTTTTAAGGCTTACACCGCTTAGAGAAACAAAATCCTTCTCTTTTGTAATTAAAGAACTCAATGCAGGACGCAATTCAGTTATATTGTGACCGAGTGATTTTGCCAGACTATGTCCGTTGCCTTTGCCGCCTGTAGCAATTACCAGTTTATCTACTCGATGCACGCCTTTATCCGTTGTAAGCTCGAATCCGTTCTCAATTTTTCTTACTTTTACAACATTTTCAAATACTTTTTTAATATTCTTTTTTTCAAGCTGCTTTAAAAGAGCATTTTTTACATCTTTAGAAGAATCCGTAACAGGAAATATTCTTAAATCGTCCTGTGTATAGGTTTTTACACCTATTTTGTTAAAAAAATCGAGGGTATCTTTTGTGGAAAAGCGAGAAAAAACACTGTACAAAAACTTCTCGCCTCTTGGATAAAACTTTGCCAGCTCTTTAAAGTTAAATTCGCTGTACGCAAGATTGCATCGTCCACCGCCTGTAGGAAGAATTGTATTAAGAATAATATTTTTATCAAAAATAAATATTTTGTTTTCAGGATTCTGTGAAGCCCAAATAGCACACATTACTCCCGCAGGCCCGCCGCCTATTATGCCGGTGCTACTCACAGGTATGCCCCCTTGTACCGTATAAAAAAACATCCTCAACATTTTCTAAATCATCATACAGCTCAGAAATAGACTTATTAAATACAGGATGAACAAAATC
>CALVAT010000076.1 GCA_944325565.1 Candidatus Gastranaerophilales bacterium | reverse complement strand
TTTTTCAATTTTATAACGCTTTTAGGGGCAATTATTTACAATTTGTTACAAATATGGGATAAAAAAATCAATTAGAAGCAGTAATTTATAAGGATTTTCGAATGTAAAAAACAACTAAAAAACCTCTTAACTCATTTCTGATTTAAGAGGTTTAGATATACAAATAAAATAATAAATTAAGCTATCTCTTCATGAGATTCAACAGAATCATCCGAATTGTTGTGCTTTTGCGGGAGTTTTATCAACTCTGCGACATTATCACGTTTTTTCACCATTTCAGCAGTTACTGTAAACTCATGAATGTTTTCCTGAGAAGGTACTTCATACATAATATTGAGCATCAGTTCTTCAACAATTGAACGCAAAGCACGTGCACCGGTTTTGCGCTTAATAGCCTCTTTTGCTATCAAATCAATTGCCTCTGGCTCGAATTTTAAATCAACATTATCCATTTTAAGCAAGCACTGATACTGTTTGATGATAGCATTTTTAGGCTCTGTAAGAATCATCTTCAGTGTCGCTTCGTCCAGCTGGTCAAGGACTGCATAAATCGGCACACGACCGATAAACTCTGGAATTAAACCAAATTTAAGTAAATCTTCAGGCTGTAATTTTTTAAGCATTTTTTGTGCTGCAATTTCCTTTTCAGCAGCAGTAGCAGGTGCCTTAGCGCCAAAGCCTAACGATGTACCTTCACCTGCGCGTCTTTCAACGATTTTGTCCAAGCCCACAAAAGCACCGCCCACAATAAATAGAATGTTTTTTGTATCAATCTGTATAAATTCCTGATGGGGATGTTTTCTACCGCCCTGAGGAGGAACGTTGGCAACTGTACCTTCAATCATTTTCAAAAGTGCCTGTTGAACACCTTCACCGGAAACATCCCTTGTAATACTGGGGTTTTCTGATTTACGGGCAATTTTATCTATTTCATCGATATAGATAATACCTCTTTCTGCCTTCTGTGCGTCAAACTCAGCACTCTGATAAAGGCGTAAAAGAATATTTTCAACATCATCGCCAACATAACCGGCTTCCGTCAAGGTTGTAGCATCTGCAACAGCAAACGGAACATCAAGCATTTTTGCAAGAGTTTGTGCAAGTAATGTCTTACCTGAACCGGTCGGACCTACTAGAAGAATATTACTCTTTTGGATTTCAATACCGGAAGAATCTTTTTCTGTTGAGTTATGTGCAATACGTTTGTAGTGGTTATACACAGCAACAGAAAGAACTTTTTTAGCATCATCCTGTCCAACAATATGTTCATCTAGATATGCTTTAATTTCATGAGGTTTTGGAACAGAAGAAATATCTGTTTCTTTTACTTCTTCTTTTTCGGATTTTTCTTTATTTTCAAAAAATTCCTCGTCCAAAATTTCATTACACAGTTCTACGCATTCATCGCAAATATATACCTCTGGGCCGGCTATAAGCTTTTTAACCTGGTCTTGAGTTTTACCGCAAAATGAACATTTTAAACGACTGTCGTCATGTTTAACCATAACAAAATCTCCTGATTATTACTCAGCCTTGTGAGTTTTATCCATTGTAATAACTCTATCAATCATACCGTATTCCAGCGCTTCTTCCGGAGTCATGATATAGTCACGGTCAGTATCTTTTTCAATTTTCTTAATTGATTGACCGGTATTAGAAGCCAAAATTTCATTCAATGCTTTTTTGATTCTCAATATTTCAGCAGCCTGAATTTCAATATCAGTTGCCTGACCTTGAGCGCCGCCTAAAGGTTGGTGAATCAACACTCTTGAATGAGGAAGAGCAAGTCTTTTACCTTTTGTACCGGATGAAAGCAAAAATGCCCCCATTGATGCAGCCTGTCCAAGACAGATAGTAGATACATCAGAACGGATATGCTGCATTGTATCATAAATAGCAAAACCAGCAGTAACGCTTCCTCCAGGAGAGTTGATATATAGCATGATATCTTTTTCTGGATTTTCTGAATCCAAAAGCAACATCTGTGCAACAACCAAATTTGCCACCATGTCGTCAATTGGTGTTCCCAAAAAGATAATTCTTTCTCTTAACAATCTTGAGAAAATATCAAATGCACGCTCACCGCGGCTTGATTGTTCTACTACTGTTGGTACAAAACTCATAAATTTGCCCTTTCAATTATGATTACTTCTCTATTAACTTCATATAATAACATTATAGACTATTTATTTGCTCCTGCAACGAATTTAATTTTATTGTTATCAAGCAGGAATTTAGTCACCTTCTGGCTCAGTGCCTGTTGAGACAAGGATTGTATCATCATCGGATTTTTACTGATTTCTCTAAATATAGCAGATTTATCCATTTGATACATCATAGCCAACTCGCCTAATTTTTCTTCCAAATCTTGAGGCCCGATTTGAATATTTTCCAGCTTAGCAATTTCAGAAATCATCAAAGAGTTTTTGATTCTATTCAAAGCTTCTGTTTTTAGTTCACTGTCAACTTTTTCCGCACCGTCATTTTTAATCACCTGTTCCCAGCTAACACCGGTTTGTGCAAGTTTTTGTTTGAAATCGGAAACAAGAACCTGTTTTTCTCTTTCAATCATCGAATCCTGAACATCAACGTCCATTTTCGAAAGAATAGTTTCAAAAAGTTTAGAGGCACATCTTTTATCGTTTTCGATTTTTGCCGAACTTTCAAGATACTTTTGAATGTCAGCTTTTAACTCATCAACTGTTTTAAAATTGCCTACTTTTTGAGCCAAATCATCATTCAATTCAGGTCTTACTTTCTGTTTGATTTCATTGATTTTAATTTTAAATTGAGCAGGTTTACCCTGTAATTTTTCGTCATGGTAAATTTCAGGGAAGGTTACATCTATAACAAATTCTTCACCTGCGTTTTTGCCAACAAGCTGTTCAGCAAATCCCGGAATAAAATTGCTATTTTCTAGATCCAGCATGTAATTTTTAGCAGAACCACCCGGAATTAATTCTCCATCTACGGAACCTTCAAAATCCATTACAACGACATCTTTATCTGTAGATGCTCTGTCTTCAACCTTTTCAAAAGTTGTGAATTTTTTAGTCAGGTCATCAATTTCTTTTTCCATTGCGTTTTCAGGAGTTTTAAATTCTTCAACTTCGATTTCCAAATCTTTGTATTGTTCAAATTTAACTTCAGGTTTTAATTCCAACCTAGCAACAACCTTAACAGGTTTGCCAAGTTCAAAATCAAAAGATTCAAGATAAGGTTCAGTTATAGTAATTAAGTTATTTTTTGAAATCGCATCGGAAAATATTGCAGGCAGCATTGACTCTAAAGCATCACGCTTGATATTTTCTGCGCCTATGTTTTTTTCCAAAATAGCTCTAGGAGCTTTACCTTTTCTAAATCCAGGTATGTTAATTCTTTGTGACAATCTTTTGCATGCTTTATTATATTCTTTTTCAGCAATATCAGCGTCAATCTCTATATCGAGTTTGACAATATTATGTTCTAATCTTTCAATCTTTGTTTCCATTTTTCTATATCCTTATTTTCCTTAATAACGCTACGACATAATTCCGTAAAATAATTATATTATAAAAGTATTATAAATAAAGCATGGGGGCTAAAATTAGTAAATTTGGTGTAGACAACATAAGTTATCTACACCATTAAACAAAATTCTATACATAATTATTTACTTTATATTAAGCAGATTCTCATACCAGTTTTTAAGCTCGTTTCTTTTAACCTTTTTAG
This sequence comes from Candidatus Gastranaerophilales bacterium, assembly GCA_944325565.1. Lineage (GTDB taxonomy): Bacteria > Cyanobacteriota > Vampirovibrionia > Gastranaerophilales > Gastranaerophilaceae > Limenecus. Next base: position 5,312 of record CALVAT010000076.1, on the reverse strand, counting down.
TAGAAGTTTTAGGTAATTCATCACGATGAATAACAACAACTGTCGGGGTTTTATATGCAGCAAGACTTTCTGAAGAAAGCTTTTTAACTTCTTGCTCAAGTATATTTTGTATTTCCTCATCAGTTTTGTTTAATAAATCGTCACTAGGAGTAATTATTGCTCCAACCTCTTCTGTACCGGCTTTGTTGCCAGATTTTATAGTTAAAGACATCACACAAACTTCTTTTATAAGAGGAGATGCTTCTAAAACAGCTTCAACTTCTTCAGGAAATATTTTTTTACCGCCGCCGAGCACTATCATATTTTTAATACGGCCTGTGATTTTTATAAAGCCCTGTTTATCAATTTCTCCTATATCACCGGTATGGAACCATCCATCCTCATCTATAACTTCTGCTGTCATTTCAGGTTTATTATAATACCCTTGCATAACATTAGGGCCAGAAGCAAGAATCTCGCCATTTTCTGCTATTTTCACTTTAACTGATGGCAAAGGCTGACCTACAGTACCAATCTTATTATTTCCATATCTGTTTGTTGAAATAGTAGGTGATGTTTCTGTCAAACCATACCCCTGAAATACAGGGATGCCGATTCGTTCAAAAAATTCAGCAATACTATCCTCCAGAGGAGCGCCTCCGCTGATAAAACATTCAAACTTTCCGCCAAGCGCATCTATTATAGACTTAAACATAATTCGGCGAATGCTTCGCGGGAAAAATTTAGCAGCAGCATATAAGAGTTTAAAAACCTTTTGTGCTAATTCGGGCTGCTTTTTTATTTGCTTATCAATACTATTTTTGAGCATTTTGGCAACTAGCGGAACCACAATCATATTTGTAATTTGTTTTTCCTTCATTACCGTCGTTAGCTCTTTAGGGTTCAGAGATTTTATATAAACAATTTTTGCTCCCATATACAACATTCCAAAGAAGCCGCAGTCAAGCTCCAGAAGATGATTTAACGGAAGTATAGATAATAGAGTATGATCATTTGTAAGTTTGAACATAGATTCAAAATCACGCAATTGAGAATAAATATTGCCAAAGCTTATCATTACACCCTTCGGGTTACCGGTAGTGCCAGATGTATATACAATTAAAGCAGTCTCATCCAACGATCTAGGACGGCCGAGATCTTTTTCTATATCAGCATTCAAGCTAGATACTGACGGGATATCAGAAAATTCATGAGGTTCATCATCAAGAACAAAAATATGTTCAATAGAAGGTACAGTATTTTTTAGCTCTAATGAATGCTGCAAATAGTGGCTCGAACAAAGCAATATTTTTGGGTTGCAATCATTCAAAATATTTGTATGCTCTGACACTGTCAATTTAATATCAAGAGGAACTGTAATTGCCCCTGTCTGTATTGAAGCAAACATACCTATAGCAAATTCCGGTCTTGATTCGCTTATAATAGCAATCCTGTCATTTCTTTGAACTCCTACTGTTTCAATTAGGTAATTGGCAAACTTTTTGGCCCTTCTTGATAATTCAATATAACTTAGTTCTTCATATCCGGATTTATTTTTCAGTGATAAAGCCTTCACCTGACCGTAAATATCTCCTTTTTCCTGCATTAAATCGAGAAAGTTTGAATGCAATCTTCTATCAATTTTGTAAAAAGCTCTACGCTCAAGTGATTTTTTCATAAAATTTACACGGTTTTGCAATTCTCGTGCGATTTCTTTCTCATCATTAGAGAACTCTATTATTGGTTGTCCAAATTGAATTATTATAGTATTAAAGAATTTAGGTAACTTGCGCTTCCCTCCCCAGCTTTCAAAACCTCCTTTTATTGCAAAAGGAACAATTGGTGCCTGAGAAGCCCTAGCCATCAATCCAACTCCACGATTAAATTTACAAAGATTTCCATCAGGAGTAAATTTGCCTTCAGGGAATATTATTACAGCTTCGCCAGCATTTAATTTTGTATTGGCTGCATCTATTGCATCCAATCCCTTACCAAATTTTAACGGCAAAACATTAAAATATTTTAAAAAGTGTCTTACGATAGGAACCTTAAATGCAGCAGGGCCCGTGACAAACCATAATTGACGATTAGTCGCCATTTGAATAATAAATGGGTCCAAATGACCTGTATGATTTCCGGCAAGAATTACTTTGCCTTTTGAAGGAATATTTTCAGCCCCCTCGACTTTATAACGGAACAACAGCAGGAAAATATGACCCAGTGTAGCTTTGAGAAGAAAATATCTGAAAGACTTGTCGAATATGAGTATTGAAGCCGCCAATAAAAAAGCAAGCAGAGCAATGCACTTAAATACCGTCAATGGATTAACAAAAGATACAATATTAGCAATCAGAGCAGTACCGATTAAAAAACTTAATGTTGTACAGGTAAGCTGTAACCCGAAGATTTTACCTCTTACTCTATCCGGAGTAACTTTCTGCATTATCGTATCAAGCATAACGAGTAAAACTGCATCAGCCATGCCAATAGGAATCAACCAGTAACAAGCATTTTTAATACTTGTGCAAAATGGAGCAGTCAGCAAAGCAACAAACAATACAATAAAGGCTGAGGCAAATAGATGAGGAACTCTCATTATACGTGCAAAATAAATTGCTGCTAACATCCCAGCAATTATACCAGTTCCTAAAATAGTTCTTAAATAAGTCAAAGTAGAAAAATCTAATCTGTAATAGTCAGTAATTAAAGCATTCAAACCGTTTGAAAATACAGCAACTATAAATTGCAAACAAATAGCTAATATAATAAGATATAAAGCTTTTTTATGCTTTTTTAAATAATTTAAAGCAACAGCCAAATCATTTTTAACAGTATTGTTAGAAAAATAGTTCTGTGGAATTAAAAATTTTATCGTCACCGAAATAATTGCAGCAATACAATACATTATAACTATAACAAGAAATGATTTTAACGGTGCAAAATTTGTAAAATAGTTTGCAATTAATGCCCCGAACAAAAGAGTAACAGCGCCGATTGTAGAGGTCAAAGCATTTGCAAATTTTAACTGGCAGCTTTTAATAATATTAGTAACTGCAGACATTTTAGCCGGATAGAAAAATGCAGCACCTATTCCCAAAATAAAAGCAAATGTATATATTAAATTTACAGAAAGCTGAGGAAGCAGACATATAAAAGCTCCAACAGCCAAAGCTCTAAAAATGCAACTTATTGATAATATTGCTTTCCTCGAAAATCTATCACACAGCGCACCTGAAAATGGGCTAATCAAGAACTGAGGAAGTAAAAACACAAAAAACATAACAGCAATTGATTTCCCAGCATTGTTCGATATTTGCAAAAGTTGAGCAACAAACAAAAATTGTACAATAGCATCAGCAAAGTGTGAAAAAATTTGAGCAACAAATAATTTATCAAATTCGATGTTTGATAAAGGTCCTAATTTATTTTTAATTATGTCCATAATCCCCCCAACTAAAAACAGCTTCTCCTAGTTTAGATTCTTTTCTTTTATTTTACAAAATTGTAAATATATTGTTATATGGACGCCAACAAAAACAAAAAGCTCCCGCAATACGGGAGCTTCTTGTTAAACAAGTTATTTAAAACTTACTTAATATTTGAATAAGTCCAAGCATCCATATTCGGTGCTTCTTTTTGAGAAGGATCAACCGTCATGTCGGAAGCATTTGTATTCAAACCACCTTCTTTTGGACTTTCGTGAGCGATTGGTTTATAGATTCTGTTAAAGTATTCTATAACCATTCTATCTGAATTGAAGTAAGCTTCAGAAGTTCTGATTGCCTGACGCATCATTCTAGCCCATTCCATTTTGTTATCATAGTATGTAGGAATGATTTGATTTTCAATGATATCCATTATGCAATCATGATCTTTCCAGTGTCTTTCTTCCCAAGGAATATCATCATCCAAACCAGGATATTCAACAGTATAACCATTGATACCAGGGAAAGTACCTTCAACTGTCCAACCGTCATAGATTGAAAGGTGTAAAGCACCGTTAGCGTTAGCAGACATACCAGAAGTACCTGAGGCTTCAAGAGGTCTGATAGGTGTATTTAACCATACATCAGTAGCTCTCTTTAACTTAGCACTCAATTCAAGTTCATAACCGGCAAGTACTGCAACGTTTTTGATGTTATAAGATTTGTGAAGAATGTTATTGAACATTTCACGTCCGTTAGCATCATCCGGATGGAATTTACCGGCAAAGATTAATTGAACTTTGTCAGCATTTAACAGTTTCAAGATTCTGTCCATATCCATGAAAATAAGCCAAGCACGTTTGTAATCAGCAAATCTTCTTGCCCATGTGATTGTTAACACATTAGGATCGAATCTTTTACCAGTTGTATTAGCGATAAAGCTAAATACTTCTTTTTTCATTTCAATCTTAGCATCTAACAATTCTTGCAGAGATTTAGCATTAGCCATTCTTGGATCTTGCCAGTAGTGAAGGTTAACAGCGTTAGTAATAGCTCTGATAGGACATCTGCCTTCAACCCAGTTCCACATTTTGTTAGAAACAAGACCGTGTAATTGAGATACTGCGTTAGCAATACGGCTCATTCTTAATGCAGCAACTGTCAAAGAGAAGTGTTCGCCGCCTAATTCAATAGCTCTTTCTCTTGAACATCCAGCAAAGAAGCCGCCTTCCATAAGAGTGTCAACCCAGTGAACTTCGTTACCAGCAGCAACAGGTGTGTGAGTAGTGAATACAACCTGTCTTTTGGTTTTTTCGAGATCGCCGTTGTTTTGTCTTAACAACTCAAATGCAGCAGGAAGAGCATGACCTTCGTTCATGTGAACACATTCAAAGTCATATTTAATTTGCTGCAACAGTCTTACACCGCCAATACCGAGCACAACTTCCTGAGCGATTCTTATTTTTTCATTTCCGTCATAAAGTTTATGAGAAATTGAACGAGCCCAGTCAGAGTTTCCATCAACATCTGTTGTTAACAGATAAACAGGGCAAGAACCGAACAAATCAGGATCTACACGGAAAGCTTTAACGATAACTTTTTCACCAAAGATATCAAGAGTAACCTGTGCATCAACTTCCTGCAAGAAGTCATAATGTTTTCTGATGTAAGCAACTTCAACGTTGCCTTCTTCGTTAATTCTCTGGTTGTAATAGCCGAAAGACCATAACATTGTTACACCAACCATAGGAAGTTGTAAGTAACCGGCAGAAAGCATGTGCGAACCTGCCAAAAATCCTAAACCGCCTGAGTATGTGCTCAAAGATTGGTCTAATGCAATTTCCATTGAAAAATATGCTACTTTAGGTAATCCCATTGATTCTCCTTTTTCATCACTAATCTACCATT
>CALVAT010000075.1 GCA_944325565.1 Candidatus Gastranaerophilales bacterium | reverse complement strand
GCCAGTGCATTGTACACACTGAACATACCGTTCATTTGCAGGTTAATTTTTTTAGTTACTCCGTTAACAAGGCAGTCAAATTGTGCTCCATGGATTGAAAACTCAATATTAGAAGCTGTTATGTCTGCATCGTTTTTTATTCCGTATGTGTAAATAGTTACGCCGTTTGGCACAACACTTTTGAATTTCTGTGCGTATTCGTCATCGTTGTTGATTACAGCAAAGCCGCCGGCTTTTAAACCTTTAAACAAAAGTGCTTTGGCTTCAAAATAATTGTTCATTGTGATGTGGTAATCAAGGTGATCTTGAGTAAGGTTTGTAAACACCGCTCCGTTAAAGTCACAGCAGCCGACACGATTCTGTTCCAGTGCATGAGAGCTTACTTCCATCGCTACATAATCGATATTGTTATCACAAATCATTTTTAATGTTTTTTGCAGCTCAGGCGCCTGAGGTGTTGTGTGTTTTGCATCATGGTAAGTATCTTTGCCGGACAGTTTATATCCCAGAGTCCCTATAAGAGCACATTTATGGTTCGCGTCTTCAATGATTCTTTGTATAAGATGTGTTACGGTTGTTTTTCCGTTAGTACCTGTAACTCCGATTAGGTTAATTTTTTGTGACGGGTAGTCGTAAAAAGCAGCAGCAAGATCGGCTATCTGGTGTCTTGTTGATTCGACGATTATCTGAGGTACTTCAAGGTCAAGCTGTTTTTCACAAAAAAGTGCGCTTGCGCCGTTTTCTACAGCCATTTTGGCATAATCGTGGCCGTCTGTATTTTCTCCTTTAAGACAAACAAAGATTTCGCCCTTTTTTATTGTTTTGGAATTATAAGAAATGCCTGTAATTTCAGTTTCTCGATTATTAACTGTATCCTTTACTTTTATGTTTTTAATAAGTTCGCTCAGTTTCATGGTTAGTTCCTTATTTGTATTTCTAATCCGTTTGAGATTCGCTTTTTTTTACGATTTTGGGCACAGGTGCTTTTTTAGTTTCAGTTTTGGGTTTTGGAGCTGATGCCTTTTTTACAGCTTTTTTTACTGTTTTTGGTGGCGGCGGAGTTCTGTCAGGTGCAATATTTAATATTCTTGCTGTTTGCAGAGCCACTTCTCTAAATACCGGACCGGCGACCGTGTTACCCCATAAAGCACCTTTAGATGGCGAATCTATTACAACATATATCTCTATTTGTGGATTTGTTGCAGGGAAGTAACCGATGATAGAGGTGACGAGCTTATTTGTATATCCTTTTGCGCCGGTAATTGATTTTCTTGCTGTACCTGTTTTGGCCGCAACATGGTAGTCTTCAAGGTTTACAACTGACTTTGAACGGCCTATGCTGCCGGCAAGAAGTTTTGTGATTGTTTGGGCTGTTTCCGGTTTAATAGTCTGTATTCGTTTAACCTTTAGAGCTTCCTCTTCCGGAGAATATTTAATTACGTGCGGCGTCACTCTTACACCGTTATTTGCAAGCGCAGAGATTGCAGATACCATCTGTATTGCCGTAACTGAAATACTGTAGCCGTATCCGATTGAGGCATGTGTAGATTTTTGCCATTCGGAAGGCGGAGGTAAAAGACCTCTGGATTCTCCTGGCAGGTCAATACCTGTTTTTTCTCCGATTCCGAATTTTTTAAGAACATTGTAGTGCTCGTTTCTTGTCATCATCAAAGCTGCCTTGGCACTGCCTACGTTGCTTGAGTGTTCAAATAAGTAATACAGGTCAATGTTGCCGGGATATGGTCGGGTTGCATAGTCATAATTTTTAATTACCCATTTATCTATTTCAATTTTCCCTGTATCCAGAATTTTTGAATCCTCAAACAGTCTTCCGTTTTCTATTGCAGAAGCAATAGTGAGGGTTTTAAATGTTGAACCGGGTTCAAAAACATCACTCAGAGTCCAGTTTGTCAGCTGTGTGAGTGTTGCTTTGTTGAAATCATTCGGGTTGTAACTTGGATAAACTGCATATCCGAGTATTTCTCCGTTTTTAGGATTCATTACTATGACAGTACCCCTTAGAGCACCTTTTTCTTTTATAACTTTGTTTAATTCAACTTCGCAGATATGTTGGATTGCTGAATCTATTGTTAAAGTTATTGATTTGCCTTTTAGCGGCGAGGTTGTGGATTCAGGGTCAGTATCGACTTCGTAAATGATATCGCCGTCACGTGTTTTTTCAAGGCTGACATTCTGTTCAACTTCTTCAAGTTTATCTTTGGCTGTATACTCAACGCCGGCCGCAACATCCGCATTCGGGTTGTAATAACCCAGAACGTGAGCAGCCATTGTGCCCTGTGGATATACACGTTCATTCTTTTTATCCAGACTTATTTCTCTCAGGCCCAGTTTTCGTACGGCCTGTGCTGTTGTTCTGGATACATCTTTTTTTAGAGCAATAACTTTTTCATCCTGTGCAAGCTTTTTGGCAAGCTGGTTTTTGTTAACATTTAATATTGGTGCAAGCATTGCCGCAAGTTCGTTAGGAGTATGGTCGTAGTATTCTTGATGGGCAAATACATCAAAAGAGGTCTGATCAGAGGCTAGTTTTATACCGTTTCTATCCAGTATGTCCCCGCGCATAACAAAGTTTTTCGCGGCTCTTTGGCGTTTTGCCTGTGCACGGTAGTCTTTTATATCGACGACCATTATTAAAAACAAATAAACTATTATGATAAAGCTTATCAGTATGCAGATAATCTGCCAGAAAATAAGCTTTTTATCAAATTCTTTAAACTTCTCTTTGTCGCTTTTATAATTCCGTCCCATACAAATTATTATACTATATACAACATTTTTGGGAGCATTAATTTATGTAAAAAAAGACTCCGCAAATTTTGTTTTGCGAAGCCTTTTTAATTTCAAAATGGTTGTCAGGTTCAAAAAATAGTGAATTAACCTCTGATTCCTAATGTTTTGATTAAATCTCTGTATTTTTGTAAATCCTGTTTTTTAACATAAGCTAAAAGTCTTTTTCTTTGACCTACCATCATCAAAAGACCTCTTCTGCCTTGAAAATCTTTTTTGTTAGATTTAAGGTGTTCTGTCAATTCAGAAATTTTTTGAGTTAAAAGAGCGATTTGTACTTCCGCAGAACCGGAGTCTTTAGCGTCTTTACCGAATTTTTTGATGATTGCAGCTTTTTCTTCTTTTGCTAAATTTATTGCCATTTTTTTGTTCCTTTATCTATTTTAGTCAGTTTAAGTTGGTGGCGTAAACTAAATAAAATACATTATTCGTTCCTAAATCATAACATCTAAAACCTTTGCGTCAAGCATGATATACAGATATTTTAAGATTTATTTTTATTTCATAAGTAACAATTTTTTACAAAAAAATTTGCGGATGATATTATGGTATAAAGTGACTCTGGTAGGGGGAGATTATGGAAAATAACAGACCTGTGGTAAAACTTATATCCAAACCGCAAAATATGCTAAGAACAATTTATACAGCTTGTAGAACTTGCTATAGCGCAGATTCTCCGGTAAATATTTATGACAATGCTGTCGATGAAGAAAAAATGCTAAAACTTATTGAGAGGGTTATTTCTTCCGGACATTATTCGACGATTGAGCATGTTCAGGTTAGTTTTGCCATATCTAATGTATCAAGAGCCTGTACACACCAGTTTGTAAGACACAGACATGTTTCTTTCTCACAAAAGTCGCAGCGTTATGTAAAAGAAAAAGGACAGTTTGATTATATTACACCTCCTACTGTTGCAAAAAATCCTGAACTTTTACAAAAATACGAAGATTTTATGTCCAAAATAGCAGATTTTTATACTGAAATGACTGAATCAGGCATTCCTGCCGAAGACGCACGTTTTGTTTTGCCTAATGCTGCTGCTAGTTCAATAGTGGCTTCTTTAAACCTGAGAGAGCTTATACATATTGCTAACATAAGACTCTGTTCACGCGCACAGTACGAAATAAGAGTTATGGTGAAAATGATGTGCGAGGAACTTTTAAAAGAAGAACCTTGGCTTGCTCCTTATCTTGTGCCTAAATGTGAAAGACTTGGCTATTGTGATGAGGACAAATGCTGCGGCAGAAAGGCTAAAAAAGAGGAATTTCTCTCTAATCAGCAAAAAATTACGTCATAATATAATGACTTTATCGCTTGCTATCTATATGCAGAATATTTTGTCTGATGTATTTCAATCCTACGCCAATGTAGGTGGAAATAACCATGGTTAAAACAAAGTATAGATAAGTTGTCTGTATGGGATTATAAATCCAGTAGATATCGTGATTTGCCCGTTCGGAAATTGGGATACCGTTCATTTTCAAAAGTATTGCCGTGATTATGTACATAACAAGCAGATGATTGGCCATAATGTGATAGGTATTTTCTCCGAGCAAACGTACAAATTTTACATCTTTTAAATATGGATACAAAATTTTCACCGTAAACAAAGATGCCCATATACCTGTAAGAGCTGTTATTATCGGGACAATAAGCTGATCGTCAAACCTTGCCCATACCAGTACATAACTCAGGCCTATCCCGTGTTCCGGGTCAAAATCTCTGTTAAACAGCCATAATATTGACTGCAAAACTATTATCCATCCCAGCCATTTAACCGTAAATATATTTATATGTTCTTCAATGTAATGTCTGTAATAGTAACCCAGATAAACAAAAAACAGAGAAAACATTGTTCTTATAACAACTAGCGTCAAAGGGTCAACAGCAAAAACTTTGGCTACCGGTATTGCCAGAACACCGAGGATTGTAAAAACAGCAAGATGAAAATATTTGTTGTCTTTTGCTTTTTTCAATGTTCTGAATAAAAATAAAAACACAATCATTGTCATAAACAACTGGGTAACAAACCATAAAGGACATGACAAATCAAACTGGTGTCCGTTTAAAAATGGTGTTATAAAAAAGTTTTTGAGAGTGATTTTTTCTCCCCAGAAATGACCTGTAAGTTTGGCTATTAATACTGTAACGCCAAGATAAAACAGGTTATATAAAAAATACGGAACAAGAAGAGTCTGAATCCTTCTTTTCACAAAAGTATAAACGTCGTCAATATATTTGTCTTTAAATAAATAACCCGATATAAAGAAAAATAACGCAAGCTGAAACGAATACGGCGTAAACATTCCAAGCAGAGAAAATTCCAGATGGCCCGATACAACAAGAGTTATGGCAAGAGCCTTTAAAATATTTACTTTGGTTGAAAAATCCTGTTGAGTAGGTTTTTCAGCTTTTTGTTGTTGTATGTCAGTTATTGTGTTTATCATTTTGAGATTGCTTCTCCTGTGTTATTTCATTTATAAATTCACTTATTTTTTCAAGCCCCTGCTTTAGCACTTCCGGACTTTTGCAATATCCTACCCTGAAACAGTGTTCAGTTTCAAAACAAACCCCCGGAGTCAAAAACACACCTTTTTCTTTTGCAAGTTTGTCGCATAAGTCTTTTGAACTCATATCGAAGTCGTAATATAACATAGCCGTAGTGCCTGCTTGAGGTTTTATATATGATATGTGTTTTTCATTATTGACCCATTCGTCGAGTATGGCAAGGCATTTTTTGATTGCAACCCTGTTGCGTTCAATTATTTTATCATAATGTTTTAATGCCAGTGCTGCAATATTCTCATCTAACAGTGAGCACGATATCATGTTGTACTCCCTGTGGTGAATGCAGCTGTTCATAACCTGTTTATCTTTTGTTGCAATCCAGCCTAAACGCAGCCCCGCAAGTGAAAAGATTTTTGACATCGAACACACACTTATACCCCTGTCATACAAATCAGCAACAGAAGGAGTATACTCATCAGACTGGTTCAAACCTCTGTAAACCTCATCACAAAGGATATAAGCTCCTACATTTTTTGCAATATCTATTATCTCCAAAAGCATTTCTTCACAAATTAATGAGCCTGAAGGGTTGTTGGGATTGTTGATGCAAATTAATTTTGTGTTTTTGTTCACAAGACTTTTTAATTCTTTTAAATCCGGCAAAAAATTATTCTCGGGCGTAAGATGCAAATATTGTACATCCGCACCAAAGGATTGCGGTATCGAATATAGCTGTTGATAAGTCGGTATGACAGATATCACCCTGTCAGAAGGTTCTATGAGCGAATAAAAAAGAAGATGATTTGCGCCGGCAGCGCCTATCGTGGGGATAATGTCGTCAGGAGTAATAGTTGTATAAAGTTTGGCAACACCTTTTTTAAAATCCGGCATTCCCGAAATATAACCGTAACCAAGCTTTTGTTTGCATAGATTGTTAAAAAACACTTCTTTGTTTTCTAGCGAAAGTTCGAATAATTCGTCTAAAGATAAGGTTTGTACAGTAGTGTTGCCAAGGTCGTATTTTGAATACTTTTCGTATTCGTTCATCCAATCTTCGACTTTAAATGCAGCTATCTTCATAGATAAATTATGCCTGATAAATTATCTTATGCAAACAGTTCGTTGCTCTTTTTTTTATGCACGAGTATCCTCTTATGTTTGCTCCTTCGGCCACAATAAGGCATGACCGCCGGCTGTCTGCAGCGGCTAATTTTCTTTATGCAATGCATTTTTGAGCATTTTACAGGCAAGCATTAAGGCTCCTTTTGCGGGCTCAGTGTTGGAAAGCGCATTTAGCATTAAAAAGTCGTGAATTGTTCCGTTAATTCTCACATTTAATACATCGACGCCTGCTGAATCCAGCTTTCTTGCATAGGCTTCGCCCTCATCTCTTAAAACATCGTTTTCAGCAGTAATAATAAGAGTTTTAGGCAGCCCAGCAAGCTGTGTCTCTTCTGCCTGCAAAGGCGAAATATATAAATCATCCCGTATGGATTTGTCCGGTACATAAGCATCCCAGAACCATTCCATAGCTTTTTTGCTTAACCACGGCCCATCGCGGAATTGGTCGTAAGAGTGCGTGTCCATATCAGCGTTTGTCACCGGATAAAAAAGACACTCTAATACAAGATTAATATCACCATCATTTTTTGCCTTTATGGCTGTTGCCGTGGCCATGTTTCCGCCGGCGCTGTCTCCCGCAATAGCTATCCGGTTTTTGTCTATATTAAATTCCTTGTGTTCTTCATAAATATATTTGAGTACAGCATAAATCTCTTCCAGAGCTTTCGGGAATCTTGCCTCCGGAGAAAGAGAATACTCGGGGAATATTACCACAGAGTTTGTATGTATCGCAATTTTTCGAATAAGCATGTCAAAACTATTTTTGCTTCCGATAACCCAGCCGCCGCCGTGTATGTAAATAATTGCTGGTAAAATATCATTATTACCGGCAGGTCTTACCGTCCTTATTTTTACATTGCCTCCGATATCTGTATAGATAGTTAAATCCTTAACTTCTGCGGGAATTTCTTCATGAGTTTGCGCCTGTAAATCTTCTAAAAAATTCCGTGCCTGCTGCGGCGTCAATTTATAAAGCGGTTTGCCCTCTTGTTCTTCAAGTTTTAATACAAATTCTTCTGTTTTTGTTGTCAAATTAGGTAATTTGGAATTGGGTTCCGACATATTTTTCTCCTTATTTTTTTTGAAATTATCAAAGTTCACAAAAATTTTCATTAGGAGAAAGTATACGTTATGTAATATAATTGTTTTATGAGTAACTTTGAATTTTTAAAAAGCATAAACGAAAACCTGTACATCATAGCGGCGGACGCTGAAAATCTTTTCAGGGACAAATATTTTGAACAGTGCATGGCACAAACAAGACGTCTTGGCGAACACCTGTGCCGTCTGGTGATGGGGGAAGCGGCAAAACCTGACGACACATTCGACGCAATGCTTGCAACCCTAAAAGATACCCCTTCGCCGAGTGAAATAGAAAAAGAATTCATAGATGACCTGTATTTTTTGAAAAAGGCCGGCAATAAAGCCGTACATTCACTTAATGTGTCTAATGACGGCAAAGAGGCTCTGGAGTGTCTTGAAAGAGCATTTGAGGCTTCTATAAATTATGCTGTATACAAAGGCGGTGCTTCAGAGGACTTGTTGAACAAAGTTTTTGACGAAGAATTGCTGATTACCGGCAAAAAAAGCAAAAAAATCTCACTTCAGGAAGAATATATAGCCAAGAAAAAACAATGGATAGAAGAAGAAAAAAGATTGTCACAGGGCGGGGACGAAGAAGAACCAAAAAAATCCAAACCTAAAAAATCCAAAAAGAAAAAAAAGAAAAATAACGACGCATTCGAGGACTACCCGTCAGAGGCACAGCAAGAACCTAAAAAACCGCTATGGCGCGAGATTTTAGAAACCATCCTTGCCGGTGTGGTGATATACGTATGTTATTTGTTATTTTTTACAAAGTAAGCCCCTAAGAGCGTTTTTTAAAGGATAAATTAAAATTATAAAGGAGAAAACAATGAAAGTTATTCTGGTGAACGGCAGCCCCCACAAAAGCGGTTGTACGTATACGGCACTTAGCGAAGTAGAAAAATCATTACAAGAGCAGGGTATCGAAACAGAAATTTTTCATATCGGCTTAACTGCAATACAGGACTGTATCGGCTGCGGTTCTTGCCGTGACCATAGAGGCAAATGCGTGTATGATAAAGACAGCGTCAATGTACTTATCGAAAAGGCAAAAGAGGCGGACGGATTTGTGTTTGGCTCACCGGTTTATTACGCCCACCCGAGCGGCAGAGTTCTGTCATTTATGGATAGAGTATTTTTCGCCGGCAAAGAATGGTTCGAAAACAAACCTGCTGCAATAGTTGTTTCTGCTAGACGTGCCGGTACAACAGCCTCAATAGATGCAATGACAAAACACCTGACTATTAATAATATGCCGGTAGTTTCTTCTAATTATTGGAATATGGTGCACGGCAACTCGCCTGATGAAGTAAGACAGGATTTAGAGGGCATGCAGATAATGCGTGTGCTCGGCCAGAATATGGCATGGCTTATTAAATGTATTGAAGCTGGCAAACAAGCAGGTATAGAGGTACCTCAAAGAGAAGAAAAAATCTGGACTAATTTTATAAGATAACAAAAAAATGTTCGAGAAAAATTCGTGATAAGGAGCCAAGCGACGTGAACGAATTTTTTGAGTGACACATTG
>CALVAT010000074.1 GCA_944325565.1 Candidatus Gastranaerophilales bacterium | reverse complement strand
TCTTGGATTATTGGCGTTCACAAGGTTTTGAATTACATTTCGAATTTTTATTCTAAAAATTCTACATTCCATCAACCTTGTTCACATAGGCACTCGCTCGGCTTTTATAAAGACTCGACTCCGTGCCTGCACAAAATCCGTTATCTATATAATAAAAGCAACAGCCCAATTTTGCAACAAATATTTTTGCTAAAGAAAAAAGCCGCTGTATTCGATACGCGGCTCTTAATTATATCCCCAACTATTCTTTATGAGTATGAAATTGGTTTAAAGCTATTGCGGTTGGTTCCACAATGCATCTCTGATAAATTTGCTTTTTTGTGATTCAGAGCTCAAAGAAACATTGTTAGGTGTAAAAATGAATACCGAATCACCTATTTTTTGCTGATTTCCGTTAAGAGCGTGAGTTGCACCGCATAAGAAATCAACAATTCTCATTGCCTGTTCTTTATCAAGCAAATGAAGGTTAAGAATAACTGTTTTCTTTTCCTTCAACTGTTTTACGATAGAAACTGATTCTTCGTAAGAACGAGGTTCTGAAACAACGACTTCATAACCTTTGAAACCAGGATGGCTTACTACATTAGAAGCCGGTGTCTGATTTTGTCTGGATGAATACATAGGTTCAAGTGCAAGATTGTCAGAAACAGGATATTCGTCCATTTCACTTGCCATTTCATCAAATATATCATCTCTGTTTTCAAATCCTGATGTTAAAAAACCTACTATAGATTTAATTTTGTCTGAAACGCCTGCCAATTTTTTTCTCCTCCCGATATTTTTATGCAAATAGCTTTCTACCAATTCTGATCATCGTTGAACCATACTCCAACGCTATTTTATAATCACTGCTCATACCCATGGAAAGTTCCTTTAGTTCGTAAGAGAAGTTTTTTTCTAACTCTGACTTTAACTCCTGCATCCCTTTAAATAAGCGTCTAAGCTCATCTTCCGGTGCAACAGGCGCGATATTCATAAGCCCCTCTACTCTGACGCCTTTTAATGCAATAATTTCAGGAAATGCCTGTTTTAAATCATCAACAGCAAAGCCCGATTTTGCTTCTTCATTTGCGTTGTTAACCTGTAGAAGAATCTTTTGAACAATACCTTTTTGCAGCGCCGTTTCAGAAACCATTCTGGCAAGCCTTAAAGAATCAATTGACTGGATTAAGTCGAAGTTACCGACAGCCTTTTTCACTTTATTTGATTGCAAATGTCCGATAAGATGAAAACGTGAGTTTTCTTTTATTTCCTCCGGCAATGAACCAAATTTTTCTAAAGCGTCTTGCACTCTGTTTTCGGCGAACTCTCTCAGTCCGTCATTGTATGCTTCTATCAGCCTGTCAGCTGCAAAGTATTTTGTTACAGCAATTATTTTAGGTTTGTAAGGTACGATTTCTTTTCTCAGTTCAGACAAGTTATATTCAACTGTGTTCATTTGAATTTTAACCCTCATACCAAGAATTATTGTACGGATGTGTATACACCAGTACTTATTTTAGTATAAAACATATTCAAATATTGGACAAACTGTTAATAATAACTTTAACAAACTTCCGGCTTAATCCCCCCGAAACTCATGCAAGCCATGGTTTTTGCTGAAATTAAAGAAATGAGTACTTTCTTAATATTTCTTAATATTGTTTAGCTTGAATTCATTTTCGCAAAAAACACCCCTTAACTAAGAGGTGTTTTTGTACTAACGATATAATATTTTATTTTAATTATAGATCGTCTGTTCTAAATTTATCGAATTTTGTATCGTGGTTAACAAAATCGCCCGGTCTTTCATAAGAGGGATCAATTGTTTCTAAAAGTGTCCAGCCTAATGCTTTCCATCTTGGATGTTTTTCTTCTTTTGCTGCAATCGGCGTCATAGGATCAACAGTTTTGACCTCAATAATTCTGGATATTTCGCCTGAATATCCCTGATTGTGAATAAATTCAGGAGAAGTTGTGTCTTTAACGGAAACTTCCGCATGTGCACATACCGGTACAAAAGCGAGCACTGCAGCTAAAAGAACATATTTTTGTAAATCTTTCATCTATAAACCTCACTTAAAGTTATATAATATTATTATACTATATTATTTTAAGAATTTAAGCAAATCCTTTTTTTGAGGTATTTAATTTTCATTGTTAATTAAATTTAAAAGTTCATTTAAAATATCTTTTTCACTTACACGCTTTATAATCTCGCCTTTTTTAAAAATATATCCTTCTCCTATAGCACCTGCTACACCATAATCAGCGTGTCTTGCTTCGCCGGGGCCGTTGACAGGGCATCCCATAACGGCTACTGTTAGCGGCTTGTCGATATTTTTGATTGCATCTTCTACCTTTTTGGCCAGTCCGATTAAATCAATCTGGCATCTGCCGCATGTCGGGCAAGAAATAAAATTTACACCTCTTTGTCTTAATTCAAGTGATTTTAAAATAGCATATCCAGCATGTACTTCTTCCACGGGATTTTCTGTTAAAGAAACTCTTATTGTGTCGCCTATTCCTTCGGCTAAGAGTGTGCCTATACCTATTGAAGATTTAACAAGCCCGCCTTTTAACGTGCCGGATTCTGTCAGTCCCAGATGCAAGGGATAGTCTACTGTTTGGGCCATAAGTCTGTAGGCCTCAATGGTAGTAACAACGCTGCTGGATTTTAGAGAAATTTTTATCTTATCAAAATCGTTGTCCTCCAGAATTTTTACATGCTGCATTGCACTTTTAACCATTTTTTCGTGCAGCGGAATATCAAGCACAGCAATATTTTTATCCAGTGAACCGGCATTTATACCGATTCTAATAGGAACGTTGTTTGTTTTTGCAAGGGCAACAACTTTTTTTACATTTTCTTCTCTGCCGATGTTTCCCGGGTTGAGCCTCAAAGCGTCTATGCCGTTTTCAATACATTGTATTGCCAGCCTGTAGTCAAAGTGTATATCAGCAATTACCGGTATTGCAACATGTTTTTTTATTTCTTTTATTGCAGAGGCAGCGTCTTTGTTCAGTACCGCAAGCCGGATAATCTCACAGCCGGCGTCTTGCAATTCTTTTATCTGGTTAACGGTAGCGTTTATGTCGCGTGTGTCTGTGTTGCACATGGATTGTACACTTACAGGCGCATCGCCGCCTATTTTCACATTGCCTATTTGTATTTGTTTTGAAACACGTCTTTTAATCATAAAGTTTTATCCTGTAGATGTAATTTTTATTTCATGTCTGTGTCTGAGTTTTGGACATGATTATATTAGCACCAAAAATTAAACAATAAAAAAGAGATGAAGTTTTCATCTCATTGGGTATTAATAAATAGATAGAACGCGTAAAAGCGTTAGTCTGGAAATTAAGTGTTATAAAGTCATAAAAGTTATTGCATACAATGCAACGATAGCAACAGCGCTCAGCATAATCCAGCCGTTGATAACGGGGTGTTGATTCGCTATTACATCTGCAAGTGTAAGTTTTCTTTCTTCTAATTCACTAAAATCAGCGGGGTTAAATTTCATATAAACTCTTTCTAAAAATCACCAATTCAGTTAATCCTTACATGCTAATTGTATCTGTTTTGTTTATTATTACATCAACTGTTTGAAGTAATTATTCTTAGAATAACTCTGTTCGAGAAAAATTCGTGATAAGACTCTGCCGAACAAAAGCAGCCAGTGGCTGGTTTTGTGAGAGGTAAGTGACGTGAACGAATTTTTTGAGTGACACCTTGTTCACATAGTGAAGCCATTTTTCACAAAATCAAAGCCTCTCATAAAACCTGACATTTAGTCAGCTTTTATTCGGCAGAGTGGAAAAAGAAGGCAAAGGTGAGTCTTTGAGCTTCGAAAGCTCGAAGCGGAAAAGACGACACTAGATTAAATTGCTCCATTTGTGCTCATACTACGGAAGGATTGCAAATATTAATATAAGTATTAAAATATTTTTAATTAAAATGAATATTATGAGAATTTATAAATATGAGAAAAATTGAATTTTTGAACTTTCTTGCGGATGTTTTTTCATCTTCAAAAGTAATAAACCTTGTTGCGTTTGTATTTTTTGTGCTGATTATGAGTGCGACTCTCGGCGCAAGATATTATCTTTTCCAGAGTATTATTGCTGATGACGGAACGAGCAAAAAGGAGATTATCGCACCTAAAACAATAAAAGTTGTTGATACTTTTAAAACCGAGCAAAATAAAAAGGAGATTGCTCAAAAGGTTGAGCCTATTTTGACTCCGGCAGAAGATACTTACATAAAAAATAATTATGCTACCCTTGTTAAGGCTATAGAAACTGTCAGAGCAAAAGAGGCCAATTATAACCAGAAAAAAGCTGATATGATGCTTTTGTTCGATTTTGACGGTGATTATAACAGGGATTATGTATTAAATTATTTAATAAATTCATCTGATGAACATTTGCAAAATACGTTTGCAAAGGCTAAAAAAACACTCGGCAATGTTTTGAATCAGGGTGTTACAGAAAAAGATTTTGAAAAAAATAACCTTAATACCATGATATTGAGAAACTCTCATTTCGAAACTTCAAAAGGTGAAATAAGAGTGATATCGGCGCTTTTAGAACAGGTTATAGTGCCCAACATGGTGTTTGACGAAACTGCAACAGAACTCGCAAAGAAAAATGCAATAAACTCCGTGGCTCCTACTGTGGTTAAATTCGAGAAAGGCGACAGGATAGTGTTTGCAGGAGAGCCTGTGACAAGGGTTAAAAAAGATGCCCTGCAAAAGGCCGGATATAATATATTAGAGCTTAACCCCAAAGGAGTAGTCGGGATAATTGCACTTGTTTCTCTGGGCGTAATAACACTTATTTATTATCTTTTGTATTATGAAAAACAGTATGTGACCAAGAATTACCTATCCGTGCTTGCGATACTGGCTATTTTGATGGCCGCAATGGCTACAGTTTTGCCATCGGGCACATCTTTTTACTTTTTGCCGTTTCCGGCAATCGCCGTACTGCTGGCTGTTGTGACAAACCCGAGAGTTTCTGTAATCGCCACTATTATTTTGATTACGGTAATTGCTCTGTCGGAGCAAATTCCTATACAGCCTGTTTCTGTTTTCATAATAGTTTGTATAATTGCAGCAATAGCAACATCTAAAATAAGATACTCAAGAAGATTCGACCTTATCAAAATCGGCGGTGAGGTTGGTTTCTCAATGTTGTTTGCTATTTTGATAATATTTTTAATAGAAAATTCAATAAACCCGATTGATTCAGTTATTGTCTGGACAAACACCCTTATAGGTACTGTGAACGGACTTTTGAGCGGTATTATAGTACTTGGCATTATCCCGCTGTTTGAAAGTATGTTCAAACTCGTTACTCCATACGGACTTGCAGAACTTGCTGACAATAACCAGCCGTTATTAAAGCGTTTGCAGTTCGAAGCTCCGGGAACTTTTGCCCACTGCTTAATGGTGGCAAACCTTTGTGAAACAGCTGCCGAGGCAATCGGTGCAAACCCTGTTCTTGCCAGAGTTGGGGCATTGTATCACGATATCGGAAAGTTAAAAAGACCGTTATTCTTTGTGGAAAACCAGACATATTTCGGCATAGAAAACCCGCACCACAAGCTTAATCCGAGATTAAGCAAGATGGTTATTACTGCTCACCCTAAAGACGGTATTGATCTTGCTAAAGAATACGGATTGCCTCAGGTTGTACAAAGTTTTATTATACAGCACCACGGTGATTCTGTAGCCAGCTACTTCTATAATCAGGCAAAACTCGAAGAAGGCGAAGATAAAGTTACAGAGGAACAGTTCCGCTATACAGGCCCGCGTCCTAATATGAAAGAAACTGCAATCCTTATGATTGCTGACTCTGTGGAATCTGCGGCAAGAACGCTCAAGGATCACTCGCAGGAAGAACTTGATGCAATGATTAACAAAATTATTCAGACGAAACTTAACGACGGTCAGCTCTCTGACAGCCCGCTTACGCTGAAGGATTTAAAAACTATTGCCTCTGTGTTCAGCAAAAACCTGCGTGCGGCGCACCATCAGAGAATCAAATACCACGAAAATATTATTCAGGAGCTTGAAGAAAAGGCGCTTAAAAAGAAATTTGTTGCACCGGATAAGATTATCAGTGATGATGAAGAAAAAATAGAAAAGAAAATACAAAAACATCTTCAAAAAACAGAAGAAGCTGCAAAATCAGAGGCCGAAAAAGAAGAAAACAAAGATGAGCAAAACTAAAGAAATAAATATCTTTATAGAAAATACTTATGAAAATTTTACGCTGCCGCTGAATCTTGAGAAGGCCACAAAAGATGCGGTAGAGATGGTTAACAGGTTTCTGGCGGATAAAGAACTTGTTGAAAAATCCTGTTTAAACGGTTATGATTTTGACCTTTTGTATTTTGATATAGTACTCTGTGATGACGAAAAAATACACGAAATCAACAAAGAGTACAGACAAAAGGATGCTCCCACCGATGTAATAACGTTTGCGATATTTGCAGACAGCAGTGAGGAGGAAAGATTTATTTTCGATAACGAAATCAATCTCGGGGAGATAATTATTTCGCTGGACAGAACGCTCGTTCAGTCAAAGGATTTGCACCATGGAAACAATTCTTTTAACAAAGAATTATATTTTTTGATTGCTCATGGTATACTACATTTGTTGGGGTATGACCATCAGGACGAAGAATCGTTAACAGAAATGTGGAATATCCAGCAGAATATGATTAATTTTGATAAAGAATAGCGGATAAGTATGTCTAAATTTACCTCGAGCGGTTATAAAAAAAGTTTGTCCTACGCATTGCAGGGCCTGAGTGTTGCTTATAAGTCACAGAGAAATTACAGATTCCATCTTTTGATAGGTTTTCTGGCGATTGTCGGCGGTATTATTTTGAATTTTAAGTGCATAGAATACTGCGTTTTGATTCTTTCTATAAGCTTTGTCATAACGGCTGAACTTTTTAATTCTGTAATAGAGTTTGCGCTGGATGCTTTGTATAAAAACAAATATTCTAAGATGGTTAAAATGGCAAAAGACCTGTCGGCCGGTGTTGTGCTGCTTGCCGCAATGACAAGCATACTCATAGGAATGATGCTTTTTGGCAGAAAACTTTTGATTATGTGGCTGTATTAATTTTCCATTACATTAAAAGTTCAAAAATTTCTCCGGTTGAATAAATATCTTTTATCACAATAACCTTGCACGATAGCTCCTGTTCAACCTGCTCAACTGTAATGTTGTCCAGAAAATCATTACTGAAAGGCCTGAGCATTATAGAAGGGAGTACAAGTGTTTTGATATTTTTTCCTTTTAACTGATTTATTAAATCCTGCCCTGTAATAAGGCCTGCAACCGTTACGTTATCCCCGAAAAATCCGTTTTTAAGCTCTGCAATTTCACAATGACAGTTTTCTACACTGTTTAAGGTTTTTATTATGTCTTTGAAAATTTTTACAGAACTTTGAGCCACTGCAAAGGTCAGCTCAAGTGGTGTTTTTAACTTTGAGGGAAGTTTTTTCTTCCTTTTTTCAAAATCATCCATCAACAGCCTTAACGCTCCGACGCCGTCTTCCAGCTGGGAAAAGCTTCCGTAATACTTTTTGTCAGGGATAGGGTAATCCGCTTTTAAGAAAAATTCATCACTCGCCATAGCAAGATGTTTTTTTACTTTTGTGTTGAAGTTTTCTACCTGCTTAATCACGTGCAGCGCGTTTTCTTTTGTCAGGGTTTGCAGATTGTTTTTGTGGAATCTGGTAATCCCGACAGGTACTATCGCAACTGATTCAATAATCGATTTGAATTTTTCAAAATCGTTAAATGTCCGCTCCAGTTCTGCTCCGTCATTGTATCCGGGGCACAGTACAATCTGGGCATGGATAGGAATACCCGCTTTTTTCAGCCATTTTAAATCTTCAATAATATTGGCTGCTTTGGGATTCGAAAGCATTTTTACTCTGAGCGTCGGGTTTGTTGTATGGACTGACACATACAAAGGCCCCAGATGAAGGTTTTCAATGCGTTCTCTGTCTTTTGGGGTAAGGTTTGTCAGTGTGACATAGGTTCCCTGTAAATAAGAGAGCCTGTAATCATCGTCTTTTATGTACAAAGATTCTCTAAGCCCTTTTGGCTGCTGGTCAACAAAGCAGAAAATACAATGGTTTGTACAGGGTTTTATTCTGTCGAATACTGCTGATTCAAACACAACCCCGAGGTCATCATCAAAATCTTTTTCTATTTCAAAAATTTCTATATCACCGTTTGTGCGTTCGAGTTCTATTTCAGTATCTTCGCTGCACATCATATAGCGGTAGTCAATCATATCCTGCGGTTTTTCACCGTTAATAGAAAGGATTTTATCTCCTTTTTGAAAACCCAGCTCCTGCGCGATTGAGTCATTAAGAACTTCTGATATAACAGCAGCCATCAGCTTTTCCCCCCTAGAGTGCTGATAAGTGTTTTAAAGTTTTCTACATCCTGTATGTTTTTTTTCAAAAGCGCAAGCTGGTATTGGTCATAGGTAATATACTCGTCCTCAAGCGCGTTTTGCAAATCCAGCAGGAAGGATTCCATTTTAATAGAAATATCATCAATAAAAGTTTGTTTAAGCTCTTCATCCAGCAATGACAGGACAGCAATGCGGGATTGCACCTCTGTAAAAAACTGTGTCGGGTTTTCGCTCAGCGGGGTAAAAAACAGGTCATGGAATTTTTTTGTCCAATGCATTGCGAGTCCGTAATAGGTCGATTTTTTTCCTCCCTGCGAGTAGTCGTTTCTCATAGTCACTATATTGGCTTTGAGCAGACGTTTGAGTGCGGGATAAATCGTTCCTATGCTCGGTTTTGTAAAGTAGCCGAATTTTTCTATAATATCTGAGCGCAGGGAATAAACTGTGCGTTCACGATTTTTTAAGCTGTATAAAATCAAAAGTTCAATCATATTTATAGGATAGCACGAAATTGGTTAAAATTTTCTGTATAAAATACAAATCCGGTGCAGTCATTCGTATATGTTATGTAATTCGATGACAAAAATAATTTTTTCTTAACATAAATAATAAAAATCCGACCTTTGTAAGAACTCTGAAAAAATGATTAAGTATCATTTTTTTAGAGGCAGGCTAAGCCAGATA
>CALVAT010000073.1 GCA_944325565.1 Candidatus Gastranaerophilales bacterium | reverse complement strand
TCCACAGCCTAATCCACAGCAAAGTTATGAAGAACAACCGCTTCTTCAAAACGACAACTCGGAAGTAAACGAAGAAGATTTTGACTACAGCGATTTCGACGTAGATGAAGATGATTTGTAATTAACATAGGAACAAAATAATGGGAACGTATCTGATTAACTTTATAGTTTATACAATGGCAATGGTAGGACTGCTGTTTCTCGGCGTAATGGTCTACAAAAAAACAATGACAGGCGGCAGCTCTGAACAAAACACCAGAGGTCTTAAAATAGATAATGCTCTGAGGCTCTCGCCGCGCAAGACACTTTATGTTGTGAACGCAGGCAACGAAAGATTCCTCATTGCGGCCGATTTAGACAGGACAACGTTTCTGGCAAAACTCAACGGCAATGTTCAACTCGATAACATTGCAACAATAGACGTTGAGCCGGCCGCAAACTCTTTTAAAGACAGCATAAAATCGATTATAACAAAGCCTCAAAAAGAACAGCCGCTAAAAGAACGCTCTTATATCGCCTCGGGAGATGAACCACCTGTAAAAAAATCACCAAGAGGTGTTGATTATACAGAGGTTATGCAGGTTCTCGAAGGGGAATCAACAAACGTAAAACGCCCCGTTATGAGAGAACTTTTAAGAAAGCTCAATGAAAACGTAACAACAAACGACTAATTTAAAATGACTAAAAAACAAGGGATATAGAATAATGGAAAGCGTATTAAAAGACTTAAATCCGGTTTTGCAAATGCTGTTAGTAATGACGGTATTTTCGCTTTTGCCGCTTATATTCACATGCATGACGAGCTTTTTAAGATACACTATTGTATTTTCAATGCTCAAACAGGCTCTGGGTACACAGCAGGTTCCGCCAGGAATTGTACTTGTCGGGTTATCAATGATTTTGACGATTTATACAATGAATCCCGTCTTTAGCAAAATGTGGGAAATGGGCTCTGTCCCGTACCAGAAAAACGGTGATATTGTTGCCGCAATGACAGAAGGCTCAAAACCGTTGAAAGAGTTTATGATGAAACAGACAAGACAGTCAGATATGACGTTTTTTATACAGCTTTCCGGTGCACCAAAGCCCAAAACACCGGATGATATCACGATATGGCAGGTGGCACCGGCATATATCGTTAGCGAGCTTAAAACAGCTTTTGAAATAGGCTTTGTTATTTATGTACCGTTCATTGTACTGGATTTGATAGTAGCGAACGTGCTGCTCGCATTAGGTATGTTTATGCTATCCCCCACAATCATTTCGCTTCCGTTTAAGCTTTTGATATTTATTGCGGTAGATGGCTGGAGCATGATTGTACACGGGCTTGTGGCCAGCTTTAATTAAGAAAAACAGGGTAAAAATTATGGTAGAAATATTACTTGAATATATGGGCAAAGGCCTTATAACAATGCTTATGATATCAATGCCGTGCGTACTTGTTGCAGCGGGGGTAGGGCTTATTGTAGGTATTTTGCAGGCCGTAACACAGGTTCAAGAACAAACAATCGCGGCCGCTCCTAAAATTCTTGCGGTGTTCCTTGTGTTGATGATTCTCGGAATGGGATATATAAAATTGTTAACGAACCTGCTTTTAGAGGGATACCAGATGGCGTTTAACAGCATACCTTCGTCAGAAAACTACGTGTTATCTTCAGATTACCACAGATACACGCGCCCGTTTAACGAAGAATTCAAACAAAACGCAACAAGATTCGACAAGCAGGAAATCGGAGATATTATGAGAAATCCCGGCAAGATTCCGTTTATCGATTACAACTCTAAAACAAAACACTATCCGTCGGATAGAATGCCTAACCCGACACCGAACCTTATTGAACGCAACGCAATCATGAATAGATAACCAACAGATATAAAGAGGTAAGAATGAAAAAGATATTAACTTTATTATGTATAATAGCACTGCAAAACACCTGTCAGGTTTTTGCGCTTACCCCTCAAAAAACCATTAACCTGCATTCGGGAAGCGTATATATCCTGAATGTGGATGCACGTCCTAAGGATATACAGGTCACAAATCCCAATATACTCGAAGTTACATCAACAAGCGACAGCTTTACACCTACAGGCCAGCTCGTTTTGTCAACACAAAATGAGGGTATTTCTTATGTAACCTACAAATACGGCAAAACAAATTCTGAATACACAATAAAAGTATTAATAGACAACAACCAGTCTGTTGACCCGTCAGTCATAGAACTGGACACAATAAAGGACATGAAAAAGAATAAATGATAGATGCAGTACTACAGGCATTTCCTAAATATTTTCCGGAAGTTAACTCCGCACTTAGTGCAGGGCTGTTGATTTTTGCGCGTCTTATGGGGTTTATAAGGTTTGCGCCGGTATTGAACAGAAAAGAAATCCCCGGAATGATTAAGCTTGCATTTGCCCTTATACTGACCATAATACTGATGATGACAGTAAAGACAGGGCCGATACCGTCAGGAAGCTCTCTTATTCTCGGGCTTATACTTAATGCCGTGGGAGGAATGCTTGTCGGTTTTATTGCAAACTGCATAGTTCTTGCTATTTCAGCAGCGGGCGATATGATAAACATGCAGATGGGGCTTTCTTCTGCAATGGTTTTAGACCCGACTGTCGGAACACAGGTATCTATTCTCGGGAACTTTTTCGGGCTGCTTGCGGTAATTTTATTTATTGATGTGGGTGGAATGTACTGGCTGATTAACGCACTGCACAGGAGCTTTGAAATATTCCCCGTTTATGCCTCGGCAATACCGATGGACAGGCTTATCAACAAAGAATATCTTGTGACTCTAACCTCGAATGTTTTGTATATAGGTTTGCAAATAGCATCTCCCGTATTGCTTGCAACATTAGGTCAGGATTTAATCTTAGGTATAATTTCTAAAACAGCGCCTCAGGTTAACGTATTTCAGCTGAGCTTCCTGTTTAAGCCTGTTCTCGGCGCAGCAATTCTGTTATGGATTATGCCTGTTATCGTAAATGTAATCAATGATTACTTTATGTCTTATGCAAGAATATTTTAGTTATCGGCTAGTTATCAGATTTATCCGAATTCTTGAGCGCTTCAAGTTCCTTCAAAATCCCCTGATTAATCTCAAGAACATCAACCCCGAGATTAGCCAGAACCTGCATTGCCACGGAATCAGGAGTCTGTGTAATTGCCCAGAGAAGATTTTCGGATTCGATTTTAGAATTTTTATGCTTCTTAGCCTTCTCCCATGCAATCTCAAGAATCTTTTTAGCACGGTCAGAGAATACTATCTCGCCAAATGTATAAGAATTGCCATACCCTAGCACCCTGTCAACCTCGATACGTGCATCTTTTATTGTAACACCGAGCTGAGTCAGCACTCTTGCGCCAATACCAGCACCCTCTCCGAGTATACCGAGAAGTATAAACTCGCTGCCGACGATATTACGGTTCATTGACTGTGCCTCACGCTTAGCCAGTCTTAATATAGTGAGAGTTTCCGGCATTTGTTTTTCAATCGGTTTAATAATCTTATGCGCAAGGTCATCATCAACAATATTTAATTCTTTAAAAATATTGTACGCAATGCCGCTTTTGGCTTTCAAAACTCCGAGTATAATATGTTCGGGCCTTACACTTGCTGAGCCGAGCTCTTTTGCCGTTTCGAAAGCAAGCAGCATGGTTTTAAAAGCATTGGGTGTAAAAATAATCTGCTTTTCTTCAAACTCCGCCTGACGCGATGAAACCTCTTTTAGTTTCGAACAGTAACTATCAAGATTTATACCTGATTCGTTCAAAAGCTTTGTTATATCTGAATTAGAGTCCTCGAGTATAGATTGAACAATTTGTTCCGTTCCGAGAATTTCATAATGCGATGCTGTCAGTTTTGCCACCGCACGCTCAAGTATATCCTGCGCCTCGCCCTCTTTAAAAATTGACTGAACTGTAGAATATTCGCTCTTGGGCTCTTTTCTTTCAAGCTCAGGATGAAGCAGATTTCTTTTATCGTTTTTGGCAATAAGCGTCAAAAGCGTTTGCTTGAGTTTTTGTATATCAGAAATATAGTCTTTAAAATCTTCTGCAATTGATGGATCAGCCTTTTCTCCTGTCATTATCAAAGCCAACAGTATATGTTCCGGTCTTATATATGACTTTGTACGTTTTGTGGCGAGCTCAGAGGCCAGTTTTATAATCTTTTGGGATTCAATACTAAAAGCAATATTAGTGTGCTTAAATTCATGAGAAATGTTTTTGTATTTTGAATACACATACTCCCTGAAAGTATCAGCCTTCATACCGCCGTAAGTCAGAAGTCGAGAACATATATTATTTTTAGTTTCGAGTATACCTAACAGTATATGTTCTGGGTAAATTTTATACGTTTGTGAATCTGCTGCTTCTTTTTGTGCCGTTGCAATAATGTTTATTGCTTTTTCTGTAAACCGTTCGAACAAAATTTTACCCTTTCATAATAAATGATGCGAAAAACAATTTCTTTATATTATTGTTTCACAATTTGAATGTTTTGCAAAGCATTTTATCTTATTTTTCCCAAAATATCCTCAAAAAGCTCGTCTGATGTCCTGTTTCTGATGTCCAACCAGCGAATTTCTGGATTCTGTCTGAACCACGTAAGCTGTCTTTTGGCATAACGTCTGGTGTTTTGTTTTATCTTTGAAACAGCCTCATCATAACTGATATTGCCATCAAAATATTCAATAAACTCCTGATAGCCTATTGTATTCATCAAACTCGAAATTCTGCCGTATTTTTCATAAAGCTGCCCGGCCTCAGCATCAAGCCCTGTTTCAAGCATTATATCAACGCGCCTGTCAATTCTATCATAAAGAAACTTTCTGTCCTCACCGTTTAAATGCCCGAGTCCGAACCATTTTATATTATACAAAGGCGGCTTTTTTTTCTGCGCCTGTGACATCGGAATATTAAGGTTTTTGCATACTTCAATCGCCCTGATTATTTTTACGGTGTTGTTAGGGTGCATTTTCTCAGCCAGCACAGGATCAAGCTCTTTAAGCATATTGTAAAGCACCTCAACGCCCTGTGTTTTTTCAATATTTTTAAGCTCTTCTCTAAGTTCCTTATCCGGCGCAACACGCGGCATATCATAATTTTCCAGCAGAATTCTGAAATAAAGTCCTGTGCCGCCAGCAACCACAGGAGTTTTCCCCTGTTCAAAAAGATTTTCCATTATTTTTGCAGCCCTGTCAGCAAAGTCAGCGACTGTAAATTCTTCATCGGGATTTACAACGTCAATAAGGTGATGCACAACCCCCTGGATTTCCTCTTTTGTAGGTTTTGCCGTAGCTATATCAAACTCTTTAAAAATCTGTCGTGAATCCGCGGAGATAATTTCCGTCCCCAGATACTTTGCAACCCTGACAGCAAGAGCCGTTTTTCCAGATGCCGTAGGGCCGGCTATGGCTATAACATTTTTATTATTTCCGTGTTTCATAATACAGGAATATCAATACCACAATATAAGTCGCAAAATAGAACGTAATAATCAATCCTATTATCGACATTATAATATTCATACTGAAAAATACGCACAGGATGGAAAAAATAATCTGCAAAAAGAATAAGAAAATAAGTAATCCCAGCGAGCCTAAAAAGTTTTTACACAGGAACACAAGGTTTCTGTTAAAAGCAGAAAATGGTACATAAAAGTACTGTTCCTTTTTATCAAATACCGCAGGGAACAAGTACATTGTCAAAAACGTAAATATAGTGGCAACACCGCCCATATAAAACATCCATAAATTTATTGCCTTTAACTGTTCATAAGAAAGCGAAGCAACATATTTTTGCATTTCTGCCGGAGTGGAGTTTGCTGCTGCCACAAAGTCGGCCCAGTTGACATCAGTAAACGGCAAAAAGTATGTTCCTGATTTAAAACAAACGAACATAATCAACATATAAACAGCCACATAACAGACAACAGTAAAAGTCACAGCAGGGAAAAAGTCGCCGACACCGGGGAAAAACTCCTTGCCCAGAGCAAGAGAAGCCTCAGCCTCTTCTTTATCGTTTTTGTATTCACCGTTTTCAGACTTTTGATAGTGTTCTATTGCCTTTTTAATCATGTGCAGCCATCCTGCAAGAAACGCTGTACACAAAAGTATATTTGTTGTCAAAAAGACGATATACGTAATTTTATGCACAAGCTGAAATAACGCAGAAGTGGTAAAAGTTAAAACTATAAGAAACAAAACCAGCGGCTGTATTATAATAACGTTTTTTCTTGTTATATCAAGTGCTTTTTTTATATATGAACTCATAATTAAAATTATACCATAATTACTAAAAACTTGTAGTATAATTTTAAAGTAAGCAGAAAAATAGGCTAACAGGGTATTTTATTATGAGAAGCGACAGCGTAAAAAAAGGTATACACAAAGCCCCTCACCGTTCACTGCTTTATGCGGCCGGTGTTTCTAAAGAGGGATTAAAAAGACCGTTTATCGGCATAGCGAGTTCTTTCTCGGACTTAGTACCGGGGCACGCAGGTATGAGAGATTTAGAAAGACAGATAGAAAAAGGCGTCCACTCTGGCGGAGGTCAGGCTTTTATCTTCGGCGTTCCTGCTGTGTGCGACGGAATCGCAATGGGTCACTGCGGAATGAAATACTCGCTGCCATCTCGTGATTTAATAGCAGATTGTATAGAAACAGTAGCACAGGCGCACCAGCTGGACGGCCTTGTTTTGCTCACAAACTGTGACAAAATCACCCCCGGTATGCTTATCGCGGCACTAAGACTAAATATCCCCTGTATAGTTGTTACAGCCGGCCCGATGATGGATGGCTGCTCAAAAAATGAAGTATTAACAATGATAAGGGGCTCTTTTGAAGCCATCGGCAAATTATCAGCCGGCAAAATTACAGAAGAACGCCTGCACGAAATGGAAGAAGAATGCTGTCCGTCAGCAGGCTCCTGTCAGGGACTTTATACAGCTAACACAATGGCCTGTCTTACAGAAGTTATGGGTATGAGCCTTCCATTTTGCGCTACTGCATCAGCAGTTTCAGCCAAGAAAAAACAAATCGCCTTTGAATCCGGAATGAAAGTGGTTGAGCTTGTAAATAAAGACATCAAACCCTCTGATATTATTACGCGTGATGCCTTAAGAAACGCCATCGTGACAGACCTTGCATTAGGCGGCTCAACAAACTCCATTCTTCACCTTCTGGCTATTGCAAACTCCGGCGGAATCAAAATTACCCTTGATGACTTTGATGAATTGAGCTATAAAATTCCTCAAATTATCAAACTCGACCCGTCAGCACTGCCGACGATGACAGATTTGCACAATGCAGGCGGTATACCGGCTGTGTTGAAAACTCTTTACGGCAAAACTCCGGAATTTAAAGACACAAAAGGTGTATCAGGCTTAAAAATCAGTGAAATAGCACAACATGCCTGGGCTGACAACTCAATCATACATACACTGGACAACCCGATTACCTCAAATCCCGGACTCGGAATTTTAAAAGGCAACCTTGCAAAAGACGGCGCGGTTATTAAAATCTCCGGTGTTGACCCGTCAGCACTAACCTTCGAGGGGACAGCAAAAGTCTTTAATTCGGAAGAAGAAACCATGGACGCAATAGACAAAGACCTTATAAAAGAAGGCGACGTTGTGGTAATCTGCTACGAAGGCCCCAAAGGCGGCCCCGGAATGAGAGAGATGCTTGCGCCGACATCTATGCTCGTGGGCAAGGGACTTGGCGCAAAGGTTGCATTGATAACAGACGGGCGTTTTTCAGGCGGAACAAGAGGCCTGTGCGTCGGACACATCTGTCCCGAAGCCGCAATGGGCGGAATCATAGGCTTGATTAAAAACGGAGATAAAATTAAAATAGATATACCCGAAAGAAGTATCGAGCTGCTTGTTTCAGATGAAGAACTCGAACAACGCCGCAAAAATTTTGTTGCCCCTGAACCTAAGGAAGTCAGCGGCTATCTTGCGAAATACGCAAAAATCGTACAAAGCGCCAACTCAGGTGCTGTAACATTATAGAATAATAAAGGAAAACATATATGTCAGGACACTCAAAATGGTCAACCATTAAACACAAAAAAGCTAAAGTAGACGCACAAAGAGGCGTTGCTTTCCAAAAATACTCAAGAGAAATTATAGTAGCAGCAAAAATGGGCGGCGGCGACCCTGCGGGGAACTTCCGTTTAAGAACTGCTATAGAAAAAGCAAAAGCAGGCGGATTGCCCAACGACAACATTAAAAGAGCTATTGAAAAAGGCGTTGGAGCAGGCGCAGGCGAAAACTATGAAGAACTTACCTACGAAGGATACGGCGCAGGCGGTGTTGCTATAATTGTGGAAGCAATGACCGACAACAGAAACCGTACAGCCGGCGATATCAGAAGCTATTTTACAAAATTCAACGGCAATCTCGGCGAAACAGGATGCGTAGGCTGGATGTTCAAGCCTGCAGGCGTTGTAACTTTTGACAAAGACGAAGTAGACTACGAACAACTCTTCAATGAGGCAATCAACGCCGGTGCAGATGATTTTGTTGATGAAGATGATGAATACAAAGTTATTACAACACCGGACAGCTTCCAGAGCGTGGTAGAAGGGCTTGAAAAAGCAGGGTTTAAACACAAAAGCGCAGAACTCACCAAAATTCCTCAAAACACTCTCGAAATTACAGATGAAAAAACAGCAAAAATGATTCTGTTATTGATGGACAAACTCGAAGAACACGACGACGTTCAAAACGTATATTCGAACTTTGACATCCCTGATGAAGTAATGGATAAAGTCCAGTTATGACAGAAATAATTTGTCTTGCAATCGCAATAATATTATCAATAATCGCCTATATATTAGGACAAAAAACCGGCTGGAAATACTGGTGGCTGCTTTGTATACTTGTGATTTTGATAATCGGGTTTACAAACGGCGCACTGTACAATACTTTTATCGAAAAAATAGCCAATGATAGATTTTTATCGCCGTTTTTAGGAGAACATTTTTACAACTTTATTGAAATGTTTATAAAATAACCTGAACTCCGGCGCAGCTGTGCGCTAAACTTAAAATTTTTCCAGAATATAATTTAATAAACAACATGTTTATTAATAGTTTTTTTTGCATATAATAAATAATAAGCAACAGACAAGATAAGGAAAG
>CALVAT010000072.1 GCA_944325565.1 Candidatus Gastranaerophilales bacterium | reverse complement strand
GACGCACCATTAATAATTATATCAGCATCAGCTTTTGATGGCCTTATATATTTTCCAGCTGCAACATCAACGTATTCCCAGTGTTTAAGAGCATTTTCATGAGTTTGATTGCGTTTAGCAGCACGTTCCATAAACCATTTTTTTTGAATTTTTCTATCTATATCAATATAAATTTTAACATCAAATAAATCTTTAATATCTTTATACATTGCAGCCATACCTTCCACAAGTATAAATTTTTGAGATTTAATGGGTATTGATTTTGGTACGCTTACTCCTGTACCGTTAATCAGATACTCAGGAGCCATAATATCATTACCATTTGCCAATTGTGTCAAATCATCTTTTAAAAGTTCGAGCTGAAAACTTTCAGGAGAATCGACATCATAGCCATTATCTCTCAAAGCATCGAAAGTTCCGTATTTTTTAATTAAATCAGAAATATCGTTAAAATAATTGTCGATACTCAAAAACTCTAGCGGGAAATTAAGTTCAATACTTGTTTTTTTAATTTGTTTACAGATAGTAGTCTTACCGCTTGCTGACTCACCCGTGACGCCTATTAATATCTTTTTACTCGGATTTTCTATAAGACGTCTTGAAAACTTTGAAATAAAATTGGGATTAATCTCTTTAAATACAGGTCGTTCAGTCTTTCTGTCGTGGGCTAAAATTTGTTTAAACTTTGTCTGCAAATAAAATGCAAGAAATTCTCTACCAGTTTTGGTAGAAAAATCAGGTTTAATAATTTTATCTTTTGATGTGTTCTCTTTATCTATTAACATTTGCATACAATACCCAATACTTGTGAAGAAAAAAAATTGACAAAAAATTTTAAAAAGTTAATAAATATTAAGCGCCTTTGAAGACATATCAAAGACGCTTATTTAATTTATACATCCGGCAGATCACCCATTACTACTGCAGTTTCCTTAGCATCAAGATGAAACGCCGTATGAAGTGCTTTTATTGCTGCATTAGATTGATTTTTTTGAACAAGACAGCTTATTTTAATTTCACTTGTTGATATCATTTTGATATTTATCCCGCTTTCAGCAAGAGCCTTAAACATAGAAGCAGCTATACCGGGTCTATCAACCATGCCCGCACCGACGATAGAAACTTTTGCTATATCCTCATCAACAAGAACTCCTGAAGCATTAATTTTTTTGATTATTTCTTTGACAATTTCCATTGTTTTTTCATAATCAGCCTCGCTAACAGTAAAAGCAATATCATTTGTATCATCGCTTCTACCATAAGATTGAATAATCATATCAACACTTATATCTGAGTCAGACAACATTTCAAATATCTTTGCAGCATTACCAGGCACATCAGGGACTTCAGTTATAACAACCCTTATCTGTGACAAATCTGCAGCAACACCGGCTACCGGTTTATTTATTTCCATTTCATCGACTCCTATAATATAAGTTCCTAAATCATCAAGTTTAAAAGTACTTCTTACCCTCATCGGCACATGATACTGTTTTGCCGTTTCTACAGAACGTGGGTGAAGTACATTCGCGCCTACATGAGCAAGCTCTAGCATTTCCTCGTAAGAAATTTCCTTAAGCTTAGTTGCGTTGGGTACAATGCGGGGATCCGTTGTATAAACCCCCTCAACATCTGTATAAATATCGCATCTATCAGCATGCATAGCACCAGCAATAGCAACAGCAGATGTATCAGAACCGCCTCTGCCAAGAGTAGTAATCTCACCTTCTGGCGTAACTCCCTGAAATCCTGCAACAACTATTATTTCACCTTTATCTAAATGTTCTTTCAACTTGTTTGTTTTTATATCAACAATTCTTGCTTTTGAGTGCACGCATTCAGTAATAATACCTACCTGCATAGCATTCATACTCACAGCAGCATAACCTTTAGCCTGTATAGCCATCGTTAAAAGAGCAATAGACACCTGTTCGCCAGTAGCAAGCAGCATATCAAGTTCACGTGAATTCGGATGGTCAGAAATTTCATTAGCCATTTTTACGAGATAATCCGTAGTATGTCCCATTGCTGACACAACAACAATAACATCATTGCCCTTGTCTTTTTCTCTTATTACAGCAGATGCTACATTTTTGATTTTATCTGTATCAGCGACTGATGTACCACCGAATTTTTGAACAATTATACCCACTATTGATTAGCCTCAAATTGATTTTGTTTCTCTATCAGTATATTTTTTATTTCAAGTACCTTATCGTTATTATACTGCTCTAAAAATTTATTACAATATTGCAGCGCCGAATTTACTACAGATTGTGAAGAATTTCTGTCGTCAGCAATCGTATGAAGAACAAGATACAGGATATTTAGATACTCATTTGTTTCTTTTACCTGCTCGGACAAAGATGCAAACACTTCAAGGGATTTCTCATATTCTCCACGTCTGCAATGTACCTCGGCAACTCCCAGTGATGCAATATAATATTCAGGGTTTAATTTTACAGAATTTTCAAATCTTTCCAGTGCATCATCGAATCTGCCCAATTTCAAATAAACAGCACCTACAGCAAAATTTGTATAACACGAATCTTTATCCATCAAATATGCACTGCGTGCTTTTCTCTGTGCCTCTAAACATTCTCCTTTGTCAGCCAGCAAATGAGCATAGCTTATGTATGCCTGAGTCAAATTCGGAGAATACTCAATACATTTTTTAAAATATTGTGCAGCATCATCAAGCTCACCTATCTTATAATAGCAGTTTGCCATGTTATAATAAATTCTCGTATTCTTTTTATCTAGCTGCAAAGATTTTTTATAAAATTCTAGAGCCCTGTGATAATCTCCCTTATCAAAAGAAAGAGCTCCAAGGTTAAACAAAGCCTGTGCATGTTCAGGTGTTATTTCAAGCACTCTCGCAAAAAATTCCTCTGCCTGCGTGTACTCTTTACTTAAAAGATAGTTTACACCAAGATTAAAAAGAATTACTATATTATTCGGCTCCAAAATCAGCGCCTGATTCAATTTTTCACGTGCTGCATCAATATGGTGATAATGTTGAAGCGCAAGTCCCCAGTTTATAAAAAACTGAGTATTTGTCTGTGTATTATTGTTAGCATCAATAAATGCATTTAAGCATTTTTCTTCTTCACCGGTTTTTAAATACGCATCAGCAAGCACAATATATGCGTCCGCACTTGTATTATTTTCTTTAATAGCTTCGTTTGCATATTTTATTGCTGACTCATAATTATTTAGCTTTAAATGACACAAAGAAATATAATACAAAGCATCATATTTTTCTTGAGAATATATCAAAGAATGGCTAAATTTGCTTATCGCTTCTTGATATTCTGCATCCTCATATAATATAAGCCCCCACAAAAAAGATGTAACAGGATTTATAGGATTTAGTGATACTGATTTTCTAAACTTTTCTCTAGCTTCTCTTTTTTTACCGGCTCTTGCCAGCGATATACCCCAGTTAAGGTAAATATCAGGATCTCTTGAATCATACTTTTGTGCCAGTTTATATATATCTATTGCACCCTTTAAATCCCCTATCTCTGACAAAGCCGAAGCCCAGAGTGCGTAAGCCTTTGAATTATATTTATCAACCTTTATTGCCTGCCTGAAATTTTTAATAGCCTCATCAAAATTTTTCTGACGTAAAAAAGTTATACCAAGATTTATATACACACCAGGATTTTGACTTGCCATTAGTGTTGCTGTGCGTAATTTATCAACTGCTTCATCAATTTTTCCGTTTTGCGCAAGCTCAATTCCCCAGTTCATATAAGCAGTTGAAGGTATTTGAGAAGTTTGAGACACAGCTTTGTACTTTTTCACAAAGATATCAAACTTATCTATGTTTTTCTTAATTTCTGCTCCAAAATTTAAAAGAAAATCTTTAACCTTAGCCATTATTTTTCAGCTCTACTATATTATCCACAACTTCTCTAAATGCGCCATCTCCGGCATCCGCCTGAGTAAACTGTATTGACGGAAGCTCTCTTACTTTATAATTAGCCTGTTTAACTGTTATTGCATACTTTACGCTGTTTAAACATTCTATATCATTAACGTCATCGCCAATATACACTATTTCATCATCATTTAAACAGTACTTTGATTTAATTTCTTCAAGCACAGGCAGTTTATTTCTTATCCCCTGATGAATATCGCAAAGTGAAAACTTTTCAGCAATATAGTCTATTTCTTTGCTTTTCTCCCCAGAAATAATACCAACTTTAATACCATTTTTTACGGCAACCGATACCCCCATTAAATCTTTAAAACTCAGTTTCTTAACTTTGTTTTCAAAATCAAAAAAATACACAGAATTATCAGTAAAAATACCGTCAAAATCCGATACTATCATTTTTATATCAGCCGAAAGATTTAATGTCTTATACATTTTAAACGATTGCCTTATTTTTCTGAGATTTTCTTAACTTGTTTTTCACAGGGATTTCCGAATCATAAACAACTTTTTTACCGTCACCAAGAACAGTTTTTACTTCCCGTATATCCCTTACCATACGTCTTAATCCTTCAGGTTCAAGACTAGCTGCCTGATCAGAACCCCACAATGTTCTATCAGTTGTAATATGTCTTTCTACTGCATTCGCCCCAAGCTGAACAGAAAGTATAGAAGGAAGCAGTCCCTTTTCATGGCCGCTGTATCCTATTGGACAACTGAATTCTTTTCTCAATTCTTCTATAACCCTGAGATTAATTTCGCTGTGCTCTGTCGGATAAGTAGAAGTACAATGAAAAAGGACCAAATTATCCTGACCGAGCAACTCAACAGCGTGTCTAATTTCTTCCATAGTGCTCATTCCAGTAGAAAGAAGCACAGGTTTATCAAGAGATTTAAGTTTTAGCAAAAATTCGTCATCTGTAAGCATCGCAGACGCTACTTTGTGACACGGCACATCAAACTGTTCTATAAAATCAACTGAATCAACATCCCAGCAGGAAGCAAACCACATTATATTTCTTGCTTTGCAATATTTATCTATTTCACAATAATCTGCATAATCAAGTTCCAAACCAAGTTTCAAGTCCCGATTTGTATTACCGTAATAATTAGGTCTATATACATCAAGTTCCTCAGGAGTATAAACCTTTGTAACCGTTCTTTTTTGAAATTTTACAGCATCACATCCGGCAATTACAGCCTCATCGATCATTTTTTTTGCCAGCTGCAGCGAACCGTTGTGATTTATCCCTATCTCAGCAATAATAAAACAGGGATAATCATCACCAACAATTTTATTTCCTATTTTTACATCATATCTCACAATAAACCACCGCTATTAATCATTTAACTTTTATATTTTCTATATATTTCATCAAGGTTTAAAGAACTCTTAAGTTTCTGTTTATTTTCTTCAGGTTTAGAAGGAGCCTGCTCAACAGGAGTTTCTTTTACAATTTCATTTTTATCAAACTCCCTAATTAAATTTATATGGCTAGGTGTTGAACCTATAAGAAGGATTTTTCCGTTCATTTCTATTGAATAGAGATGTCTTTGTTGCCCTAGCGGCATAGACTGTAATACACTAAAACGCTCTTTATCATTTTGAGAAGAAGTAATTTTTTTTAACTTATCCTTATTTATTATATTCAACTTTGTGTAAATCCAGCCTGTTGCATATATCAAAGCAATAACAATGACCATAGATAACACAAGGTTAACCATTCCAGGCATACCAATAGGATCCTGAGCCATAGTCTGTTTCATAACAGAAGGTAGCTCAACAGCATAAGACATACCGGAAGTAATCAAAAACAGCGGCAATACTAAAAGAAATTTTTTCATCATTTTCAATAAACCTCAACCGTAAACTGTATGTAACATATTAGCACAAGAATAAAGAATCATAAATATACGTTAAAAAAATGAATTACAAAAATTAAATTAAATTTTCTTCAATGATAAACCGATATTCAAATTGAAAGGAGCAAAATGTCGTATATTATACTTGAATATCCAGCACTCATATATAAAAACAAAAAAAATGATACATATGTTGCAAACTGTATCACAAAAAAACTTGTCGGATACGGAAAAAGCGAAAGTATAGCTATTAAAAATCTTGAAAAAATTTTAAATAGCAAGAAAACGGATTTTCCCGTGAGGGTAAAACCCGTTTACAAATTTCTTTCAAATCTTTGTCGAAATTAATTGATTTTTAATTCTAAATTTTCACAAATAGATATCTTTGGCAAAGTCAATTTTATTTTCGGTAATTTACCAATAGGTTGTGTTACTGCAATAAAATCATTTTTACTAATACAATAATCGTACGGATACTTAATTTGTTTTTCTTCATTAAATTTCATCATCTTTTATCCCTCTATGCTCTCTAGTTCTGGTTTTAATTTATTCCTTGTATATATATAAAAACTTTTATATAAAAAATATTGACTTTTTATATACTTTTTATTAAGAAATGTTACAAGATATTTACTTGACCTTAGAGCAAAAACTATCAGATAATTGATATATGCCGTCGGACAAAGAGATTAAAGATTTAATAAAACAAAAGAATATAAAAACAATTTTTCTGCAATTTATAGATATAAACGGCGGAATAAAATCATTACAAGTACCAACATCACAAATTGACGAGATATTAAATAATGAAATAATGTTTGATGGTTCTACAATTAGCGGTTTCAGAGATAATGAAACACTAGATTTAAGATTATTCCCTGATAAATCGACATTTTTAATTTTTCCATTTAAAATTTCAAAATTAAAAAACACGGCAAGATTAATATGTGATATACATAATTCAGATGGAACGCCTTTTGCTGGGTGCCCGCGCTCAAACCTCAAACGTGTC
Organism: Candidatus Gastranaerophilales bacterium; assembly: GCA_944325565.1. Lineage (GTDB taxonomy): Bacteria > Cyanobacteriota > Vampirovibrionia > Gastranaerophilales > Gastranaerophilaceae > Limenecus. The sequence goes on along the minus strand of CALVAT010000072.1, from coordinate 2,671 downwards.
ATAGAAAATGCTCGCCAATATGGATACACAATGCAGGTTGGGCCTGAAGTAGAATTCTTTTTGTTTAAAACAGATGAAAACAAAAACATTATAAAAGGAGAGGAAAAAACCGGATACTATGATGTAAATCTTTCACATAAATATGATGATGTACTAACCAAAATAATGTTAACCCTAGGAGAAATGGGGTTTGAAATTTCGGCATTACACCATGAAGGTGCTCCATTCCAACATGAAATTGATTTAGGATATGACGAAATATTAAAAACTGCTGACAGACTTATAACTTTTAAATTCGTAACAAAAACTATCGCAAAGGCCTTTGATTTTATGGCTTCTTTTATGCCCAAACCGGTATACGGACAAAACGGATCCGGGCTTCATTTAAATGTATCTCTGGCTGATAAAAACGGAAAAAATGTATTTTACAAAGAAAATATGCCAAATCAATTATCGCTAGAAGCCCTATATTCAATTGGCTCTGTTTTAAAAAATATTAAGGGCATATCAGCTGTATTTAACCCTACAATAAACAGCTATAAAAGACTTGTAAAAGATTATGAAGCGCCAATCTATATTGTATGGTCAGCAGTAACCAGAAGCGCCCTTATAAGAATTCCAGCCAAAAAAGGAGAATCAACGAGGTTTGAGCTGCGCTCGCCCGATTTTAGCATGAATCCTTATATTGCTTTCGCTGTACTTATGCAAACCTGCATGGATGGATTAAGAAACAAAATAGAACCTCCTGTGCCGGTTGAAAAGAATTTATTTCTGCTTTCAAGTAATGAAATTAAGCAAAGAAGAATAAAATCACTTCCACGCAACCTCTTTAGCGCACTTGAAGAATTTGAAAAAAGCTATGTAGCTAGAGTTGCTCTGGGGGATTATATTTTTGAAAACTTTTTGTCTTCTAAGCAAAAAGAGTGGAACGACTATCGTAAACAGGTAACCCCCTGGGAGTTGAAAAAATATTTAGACGTATAAACATATTTTTATTATAATTTTAACAGTAAGGGAGAATGAACGGAGAATTTTAATATGGAAAAAGTCGAAAGACAGCACCCTGTGGAACAGGATCCTCAAATAAGAAGAACTAATTTTGATGCTGTAGAAAGCAACTTTACAGATGAGCAGGCTTCTCTAGAAGCTTCGAGATGCTTGCACTGCAAAAATGCAAAATGTGTACAGGGCTGTCCTGTTAACATACATATTCCTGATTTTATAGCAGCTGTTAAAGAAGGCAATATAGAAAAAGCAGGCGATATTATTAGAGAAACAAGTATGCTTCCTTCTGTATGCGGTCGTGTATGTCCTCAGGAACGCCAATGCGAAGGCAATTGTATACTCGGTATTAAAGGCAAACCTGTAGCAATCGGAGCCCTTGAAAGATATGTGGGTGACAAAACCAACGCAAAAGTTGGAGAAATTAAGGACAATGGCAAAAAAGTTGCAATTGTAGGATCAGGTTGCGCCGGTATTACTGCTGCTGCTGACTTAAGAAAAGCAGGTTACGACGTAACCGTGTTTGAAGCATTGCATGAATTCGGAGGTGTATTGAGATACGGTATTCCGCCTTTTAGACTTCCGAGAACTGTATTAGATAGAGAGCTGGACGGTTTGAAAAGCATTGGTGTTAAATTTGAAAAGAACGTAATAGTTGGTAAATCAATAACAATCAACCAGCTCAAAGAAGAAGGTTATGATGCAATCTTCTTGTGTTCTGGCGCAGGATTGCCCAAAATGATGCATATTCCAGGAGAAAACCTCAACGGTGTATACTCAGCAAACGAATTTTTAACACGTGTGAACCTTATGCACGCAAACGAAGCTGCTACGCCGACACCGCTTAAAGTCGGAGAGAAAGTGGCTGTTATTGGCGGAGGAAATGTTGCAATGGACGCCGCAAGAACAGCAGTCAGAGTAGGTTACAAAGAGGTTTACATCGCATACAGAAGGACAGAAGCAGAACTTCCTGCACGTCTTGAAGAAATCAGACACGCAAAAGAAGAAGGTGTTGTATTCAAGTTCTTGCACGCCCCTGCCGAAATCATAGGAAAAGACGGATATGTTAAAGCTATGAAATTTGACATAATGGAACTCGGAGAACCCGATGCTTCAGGCAGAAGACGTCCTGTTCCGACGGGAGAATCTGTAACTATAGAGCTTGATGCTGTAATAGTTGCATTAGGTACAGGCCCAAATCCAATTATTCAAAAATCTGCACAAAAAGAAGGCCTTGATCTTGAAACAAACAACAGGGGATACATCATTGTAAATGAAGAAACAGGCGAAACTTCTATCCCTGGAGTATACGCAGGCGGTGACGTTGCGCCGACTGGTGAATCCAATGCAATTAATGCAATGGGTGCAGGAAAACGTGCAGCCAAAGCAATGGATGAATATTTGAGAGCTGCCTGCAAATAAAAGTATTTAGAAAATAAAAACGTCCTAATTGTATATTAGGACGTTTTTATTTTTTAATTAGTTTATTTATAGATCATTCCCATTTTTAGTAATGTCTGATAGTTTTCATTATTTGCGTTAGATAACGCTGTCATACCATTTGGTCTATTTAAAAAATGGTCAGACAACGATACCTGTCTTGCATAAGGGATATATGTAGCATCAGCAGCCGTAAAATGCAAAGGTTTATATACGCAATAATCTTTTG
>CALVAT010000071.1 GCA_944325565.1 Candidatus Gastranaerophilales bacterium | reverse complement strand
GTAATAAGCAAACCGGCCACAATAAGTACCGGCACAGCAATAATATAGCTGAGTAAATCATTTCTTGTGGCAGAACTTAAATTTGAAAATGTGTTCATTAAAAATAAGTCACAATATTTGTAAATTTGAGGAATTAAAAATCCTAGAATAATCGCACAAATAAGGCAAATGATTGCTTTTAATAATGCTTTTTTTCTGTCTTCTTCAAAAGACGTAATAATATTCAACAATCTGTTGTAATAAACATTGTCAAAATTTTTTCTGAATTCTTCTACACTTTGCATAATAAATGATATTACAGGGTTTTTGACCTTTTTTAAACCTCTAAAAATATTAGATGTTATAATAAAAACTATGTTCATAAAGTCTATAGAGCTCAAAAATTACAGAAATTATAAAGACCTTACGCTTGAATTTTCAAGAAAAAAAATTCTTTTGATAGGCAAAAATGCTCAGGGCAAAACAAATTTGCTAGAGGCTATGTATTATTTGTCCTGTCTCAATTCAGCACGGGCAAAAAATGACAGCGAGCTTATTATGTGGAATGAACAGTCGGCTAAGCTGAAGTCTTTTGTTTTAAAAGAAGATTTTGAAAAAGAATTAGAAGTACTGATTAACCCACCAAAACGCAAAGAGCTAAAGGTTAACGGGATAAAGAAATCAAAATCGGCAGAGTTTTGTACAAATTTAAGCGTTGTGTCTTTTTCCGTAAACGACCTGCTGCTTTTAAGAGGTGTGCCTGATGATAGGCGCGGCTGGCTGGATATGGCTATAAGCCAGATATATCCGGCTTATCCTGACAGACTGTCAAAGTATAACAAAATACGCACGCAAAAAAATAATCACTTAAAAGACATCAAGGGCAATATCAATGCAGATACCTCGCTTTTGGAGGTTTTTAATACACAGATGGCTGTATCTGGCAGCAACATTATCTTTTTAAGGCTGAAATTTTTAAAAGAACTGCAAAAAATAGCTATGGAAAAACATATGCAAATCGCAGAGTCAGAAATTTTGACTACTTTTTATAACTCTACTGTACTTGGTGATATTGATTTTTCATTACAATCAGATTTTAATGCAGAAGATATTGCACGAAGGTTTGAAGAAAAATTGAAAGAAAGACAGCTTGAAGAAATAATACGTGCTCAGGCTCTAGTCGGTCCTCACAGAGATGATGTGTCTTTCTTTATAAATGATATAGAGGCGAAAAAGTTTGCTTCGCAGGGACAGCAAAGAACTATTGTACTAAGCTTGAAATTGGCGGAGCTTGAGCTTATTAAAGAAAAAATCGGTGATACACCTGTTTTACTTTTAGATGATGTATTGGCCGAGCTTGATGATATAAGACAAAATTATCTTTTGAACGCAATAGGCAATAATACACAAACCATTATAACCTCTGTCGATACACTTCATTTCGACGGGGAATATTTAAAGGATGTTGAGATATTTAAAATCGTTGATGGAGAAGTTGTAGCTTGATTACATCGGGTAATTAGCTGCAGTGTAATCTTCTTGTTGTTGTCCCTGTATTGGAGCATTACTATTTGAACCGGCGCTGGTTTTTAGTTTTTCCAGGTATAATTGTCCATTTTTAACAATAGTTTGAAGCTGTGTTAAATCGCCTTCGATGTTGCTTAAAACCTGTTCTGCATAATTTTCGGCTCCTTCTTTGATTCTGTGAGCTTCATCTTCTGCCTGAATTTTAATTTTTTTCGCTTCTTCTATTGTATTATCTCTGAGCTGCTGGCATTCAGCAAGAACCTGTTCTTTGATTCTTTCTGCTTCTCTTTGAACCTGACTCAGCAGTTCTGATTCGCTAAGAATTTTTTCAGCTTCATTTCTCGCCTGAGCGATGATTCTCTCTGCGTTTTGCTGGGCTTCAATTTGTATTTCTTCGCGTCTTCTCAAGATAGATTCAGCTTCTTTTATATCTTCTGGGATAGAAGCATCAATTCTGTCTAATATCGCTTCCATCTCTGAACTTTTAACCATGACAAAACCTGGAAGGAAGTGAATACCCTTGTCTAATATTAAATTTGCTCTGCCTAAGAGTTCTTTAATTCTAAGTTGTGTCATAATTGTTTTTACCTTTCGTTATATATTATTAAAATATTTTACCACACTTTCGGGAACAAATTTCGAAATATCCCCTCCGTATTTTGCAATTTCTTTAACTGTGCTTGAGGAAATAAAATTGTATTTTGGTTTTGTAATCAAAAATACAGTGGTAATATTGGGCGCAAGCGAATTGTTTGTCTGGGACAACTGCATTTCGTATTCAAAATCAGAAACTGCCCTCAACCCTCTGATTAAAATATCAGAACCAACCTGCTTTGCATATTCGATAGTAAGACCATCAAAGCTGTCCACCTCGACATTATCCAGATTCATTTCTTTTAATGCATCTTTTATAAGAGAAACTCTGTCTTCTGTAGGTAAAAGTCCTTTTTTCGCATCATTTTTAAGCACTGCAATAATAACTCTGTCAAACATTTTTGATGCTTTATAAAGTACATCTAAGTGACCTTTTGTCACCGGATCAAAGCTGCCAGGATATATTGCTGTTTTTTTCATTTTGTTACCATTTTTATATCTGATAAATATAATTATATTATCTCAATATTAAAATATTGCGATTTTATTTAGAATTGTTTATTATTGTTACAAATCAATATAATATTTTTGGTATAATTAATTTAAGGACACATATACAGAGGACAGAGGTTTGATAGAGAGAATAGTTTTATCTATATTAATTGCTTCTTTATGGTTATTCCTTTTTATATTCCAAAACTTTATGTCTACTTTCTGGGCGATAATATTTTTGTGTGCATTCATGCTTTCTTATGTTGTATACATGCAGATTGCATTAAAGCACCAGAAAATAAAACGTAAAAAACAGCCTGACGAACTTAATTGGAACTATAAGCCGTTTGTTACTGTTATGATTCCTTCTCATAATGAACAGGATGTAATTGAAAATACTGTTGAAAATATATTGAGCATGGAATATGAAAAGTTTGAAGTTATTGTCATAGATGACAGAAGTACTGATAATACTGCAGAAAAATTAAAAGAGCTTGAACAAAAATATGAAAAAGTTACGGCTATGATTCGTGGCAAAGATGCTTTCCCCGGTAAATCTGCAGTGCTTAACGATGCTATGGAAATAGCAAAAGGCGAAGCAATACTGGTTTTTGATGCTGATGCCCGTGTAAAGCCCGACTTTTTAACGAAACTTGTTCCATTGCTTGAAAAAGATAGTGTAGGTGCGGTTCAGGCAAGGAAAGTTATTATAAACAGAGAAGAGAATTTTCTCACACGTTGTCAGGATAATGAATACGCTCTTGATACTCATTTTCAGGTAGGCAGAGATTCAATTAAAGGTGCGGTTGAACTTAGAGGTAACGGCGAGCTTATCAAAAGAGAAGCTCTTGAAGATATTAATGGCTGGAATAATTACACAATCACTGACGATCTTGATATGTCTACAAGACTGCATATAAAGGGCTGGGATGTACGTTTTTGTCCTGATGTGTGTGTGTATGAAGAAGCTGTTGTTAAATTTATTCCTCTTTTAAAACAGAGAAGACGCTGGGTAGAAGGCAGTATAAGAAGGTATCTTGAACATTTCTGGGGAGTATTGTTCTCTAAAGATATGTCGTTGCGTGTAAGTATTGATATGATTGCTTATATTACGGAATTTATTCTTCCTTTCTGGATGATTTCTGAGATTTGTTTTCAAGCATTTAAATATGTAAAAGATTCACCTAATTGTGTTTCATCGTCCTTGCTTGTGTCTGTTATGGTATGCGGATTTTTTACCATGGGGCTTTTGTACAGTGTTAGAAAATACAATCATCTTTCTAAATGGCAGAGTGTTGTTCAGGCGGTGCAGACAGGTATTTTCCTATGCTGCGTATGGTTTCCTGTTGTAGTATTTATTGTTTTTAAGATTATTTTCTTTAAGAAAACTATGGACTGGGGTAAGACTGCTCATGGTATAACAAAGGTGAAGAAAAATCCTGTTTATCCAGATGAACCATCTCGAGAAGAATTGCAGGAAGAAGAACTGGCACAGCAAACGGTGTAGTTATTCTATGGATGATTTTCAAAAAATAAAGGGCGGTGATATTTTAGAAGTTGTACCAGAAAAACTGGTATACGAGGGTGCTGCTCTTGCTAAAATTAACGGTTTCCCTGTTTTTATTGACGGCGCCTGTCCTCAGGATAAGTTGAAAATAAAGATTGTAAAAGTCAATAAAAATTTTGCGAGTGCAGTTATTGAAGAAATTATAGAGCCTTCTTTTTACAGGGTAAAGCCGTTTTGTCCTATGCATAATGTTTGTGGCGGCTGCGGCTGGCAGTATATAGATTATGATTTTCAGCTGGAACAAAAGAGAAATATTGTTGCTGAAACCGTAAAAAAAATTACCGGAGAGGATGTCGAAGTAAGACCTGTTATTCCTTCTCCTGAAACAAAGGCTTTTCGTTCAAAGGTTCAATATCCTGTTGCGCAAACAAAAGTATCTAAAAGGCTGCTCGCCGGTTATTATAAAAAAGGAACTCATGAACTTGTTAATATAAAATTTTGTCCGATTCAACCTAAAATTATTGATAAAATAACAGATTTTATCAGACAAAATGCACAGGAATTAGGGATTGCCGGTTACAGTGAAAAATTGCATAAAGGCGATTTAAAGCATTTGGTATACAGATACAGCCGCAGCGAAAATAATTTGATTGTTATTTTTGTTGTAAACGATACTAAATTGAGAGATAAATTTAAAAAACTTTCCAAGAAATTAATAGAAGAATTTGCCCATATAAAAGGCTGTCTTATTAATTATAATCCTTATAAAACCAATTTGATTATGAGCAGCGATACTAGAAAAATCATCGGGGACAATTATATTACTGAAAAAATTGATGATAAAATTTTTAAAATTTCTGCGAATAGCTTTTTTCAGGTAAATATCGGATCTGCTAAAAATATTTTTAATATTGTTAAAGAAATTATAAAGAATAATTATCCTCATTCTGTAATTCTTGATGCTTATTCAGGAGTATCCAGCTTTGGTATCTGGCTGAGTGATACAGCTAAAGAGATTGTTTCTGTTGAAGAGGCCTTGAGTGCAACAAAGGACGCTGCAGACAATGTTAAATTAAACAATGTTGAGAATTTAACAGCTTTGAATGGAGATGCAAAAAAGATTTTTGAACAGTTAATTTCAGAAGGGAAAAAGTTTGATGTGACTGTTCTTGATCCTCCACGTAAAGGTTGTGAGAAGGAATCTCTCGATTTTGCGATTAAATTAAGCGAAAAGGCAATAGTATATGTATCTTGTAACCCGTCAACTCTTGCACGTGATTTAAAATATTTGCATGAAAACGGGTTTAAGACAAAATACATCCAGCCTGTTGATATGTTTTGTCATTCATATCATATCGAGTCTATTGCCTGGCTTGAGCGTGTGAGTGCTTGATATTATGAACATAAAAGTGGTTGCAGTTGGAAAACTCAAAGAAAAATACTCAAAAGAGGCCATAGACGAATTTAAAAAGCGTCTTGGCGCATACTGCAGTCTGTCGCTTGTTGAGATTCCTGCTCAAGAAATTAAAGACGATAATATGGCACAAAAATATATGGAGCTTGAGGGGCAAAAAATACTTTCTGCAATAAAGCCTGATTCCTATGTTATTACGCTTGAAATTTTAGGGAAAATGCTTTCTTCTGAGGAGTTTGCGAAAAAAATAAAAGACCTTTCTAACGAAGGTCATAATGAAATAGTTTTTGTAATCGGCGGTGCAAACGGATTATCAAAAGAAGTAAGTATGCGTGCCGATTACAAATTAAGTTTTTCTAAAATGACTTTTACGCATCAGCTTATCCGTATATTTTTGTATGAACAGATATATAGAGCGTTTAAAATCATACATAACGAAAATTATCACAGATAATTTTATTTTTTATTATTGGCACCGACAAGCTGTGCAAACAGAACTTCTTCTCCGAGTTTAAGTTCCAGTTTGTAGTTTAGAGCACTTGTGTTAACACCGTATAAAAATATAGTGTTCAGGTTATTTGCTGCACTGTAGAGGTAAACATTCTGTCCGATAAATCCACAGTCAACAGCAGCTAGGTATTTGCTCTGTCTTGCAAGGTTTGCAACATACAATAAAATCAGCGGTGCTTTTGTATTGCCTATTATTGGACGTATATCTTCTTTGCTGAATGCAACGAGAGTGTGCATTGTAGGGTCATATTTGTAAATCCCGTCAGGCAATGCTGCGTAAAGCGTAATGACCTGTGCGTTTAGGGCGCTTGGTGTTGTTCTTTTTCCATCAGGACGGTTTTGTCCGTTAGCAGCCCATAATAGCTCGGACAATTGTTGAAGCGGGATTTCTTCTTTGCCGAACTTAACAGATGAGTGTCTATTTTGTAAAGCTTCCATTAAACTCATTCCGCCTGTCATTACGGGCTCAGGAAGTTTTATGTCGTCCATAACAACTTTGGCATCTGTCTGGCAAGCACAAAATGCAAGACCTGAAATTAAGCATATTGTAACAAATAATTTTTTTAGATTTTTCATAATTACAGCACCTTATTTAATTTACTTTCTAACAAATTTCTGTCAAAATCGTTGAAATCACTTATTATATCGTCAACAGCCGGAATTGTTGAATACAATTCTCTTGTCTCCATTGACTCGATTGCTACGATTCTTCCAATGCCGGCCCTATAGGCGGATTCTATACCCGATACAGCGTCTTCAACAACAATACAATCTTCCGGTTTTAAACCCAGATTTTGCGCTGCTTTTAAATAAATGTCCGGTTCGGGTTTACCTTTGATTTTTCCGTCGTCAAAAACAATTTTGCTTACATCAAACCATCTGTCAAGTGAAAAGCCTTTTATAAAGAATTTTACATTAACTTCTTCACTCATGGTTGCGATTGTGTGCGGAATTTCGTTTTCGCAAAGGTAAGTCAAAAATTCTTCGGCACCTCTGGCTAGTTTAAAGTTTTCAGGATCGTGGGCGCACATATCTCTGTAGATTGCTTCTTTTTCCGTCTGGCATTTTAAAACAAGCTCTCTGTCTGGCTGTTTGCCGATAAGATATTTTATGATATCTTCATTTGTCCGGCCAAACATGTACTTTTGCATTTCTTCATCGGTGAATGCGTGTCCCCTCAATTTTTTAGAGTATTCTCTCCAGGCCTCGAGATGTTTTTTTGAGTCCCAGAAGAGTGTTCCGTTAAAATCAAATATTATTCCTTTGTATTTTTTATTTTCTGTCATTGTTATTACCGTTTCTTGTTTACCATTTGTTGTAGTGTATTCTTGAAGCGTCATAGCGTCTGGGGCGTTCCTGTTTTGCCTCGCTGTAACCTACGGAAATAAGCGCAAACGGCTTAACATTTTCCGGAAGATTAAAACGTTTTGTAAATGCAGCCATTGTGTCTTCCCACGGATAAATGCCCATCCAGCAGGTATCAAGACCGAGAGCTTTTGCCGCAAGTATCATGTTTTCTATTGCGGCCGAGCAATCCACCTGATAAAAACCCTGTGCCATTTCTTTTTGCGTATCTCCGCATACCATAATGCAAACAGGAGCTGTAGCCAGTGCAGATGCGTAGGGGTGCATAGCTTTTATTTCTTTAATAAGTTCTTTGTCATTAAAAACAACAAAATGCCATGGTTGTTTGTTACAGCCGGATGGTGCAAACATTGCTGCTCTTAATATTTCATCCACAAGGTCCGGATTGACCTCTTTATCGATATATTTTCTAACGCTTCTTCTGTCATAGATTGTATCAATAGTGTTTTGCATAATTATTTACTCCATAAGTCCCGTAAATCTTTTTATATCAAACTGGTTTCTCATTTCTCTGACTATATTCATATCCAGCACCGCAGAGGCAATTCCCTCATTTTCTCCAGCATCAGCGAGAATTTTTCCGGTCGGGTCAACTATCATCGAGTGTCCGCAAAGCCCCATAGACGAATCTATTTTACCGCATAAATCTGAAGATATAAAGTAAGAAATATTGTCAAGGGCTCTTGCTCTGTTTAAAATTTTCCAGTTATCTGTCCCTATAGCAATCTGCTCATGCGGCATTACCCATGCTGCCGGTAGAACGATAATTTCTGCTCCTCTGTTGATAAGTTCCATAAAATGACGTGGAAATCTTATGTCAAAACAGGTGGCAAGTCCGATTTTCCCAAAGTCTGTCTGTGCAACAGCATAATTTTTTCCGTAAGAAATATAGTCGTTTTCTGTTCCTCCGAAACTGTCAAAAAGATTTATTTTACGGTATTTTGCTATTATTTCTCCCCTTCTGTCCAGCAGCCGGCTTGTGTTATAAAGTTTGTCGCCGTCTTTTTCAACAATAGAACCTGTCAGAATATATGTATTATATTTTCTGGCAATTTCTGACAAAAAATGTATTGTAGGGCTGTCGTTTTCGCTTTCTGCAAGTTTTTTAAATTCCACGGAGCTTACACCGGTATTAAAAAATTCCGGCAGCACAATTAAATCGGGTTTCAGGTGAAGATTTTGTTCAATGAGTTCTTTTACTTTGTTGAGGTTTCTTTCCCTGTGACCGATTTTAGGACATATTTGAATGCTTATAACACTAACTCCGGTATTCATAAAAGAGATTATAACATATAAGCCCGTGTAAGGTATTAGACTGTCAGGTGTTTTTACATTGCGTAAAATTTAACCTATAATTTTAATTGGTGAGGGCAAATGATTATAAATGTCGGCGGAAGAACAGATATAGTTAATTATTACAGTGAATGGCTGTTTAAACGTTTTGAGCAGGGATTTGTCTATTCTAGAAATCCCTTTTACCCCAATTATGTTTATAAATATACACTCAATCCCGATATTGTTGATTGCGTTATCTTTTGTTCAAAAAATTATGCACCGATATTAAAGGATTTGCATAAAATCAGTGATAGGTATAACGTATTCTGTCATTACACAATCACAGCATATGGAAAAGATATAGAGCCGAATGTTCCTGATATTGAAGAAAATATAAGGACTTTGATAAATCTTAGCCAAATTGTAGGTAAACAAAGGATTGCATGGCGTTATGATCCTATTTTGCTTACTGATTTTTATACTGTAAAAAAACATCTAGAAACTTTTGAATATATGACAGAAAAGCTTTCTGCGCATGTGGCGTTTTGTATCTTTAGTTTTGTTGAAATGTACAAAAAGCTTGAGAAAAATATGCCGGAGATTATTCCTTTTTCGGATACAGACAAAAAAGAAATTTTAACGGGCATAGGAGAAATTTCTAAAAAATATAATTTAAGAGTGCAAACCTGTGCGGGTAAAGAGGATTATTCCAGCTACGGGATTATGCAAAGCGGCTGTATAACGTCTGAAATATTGGCAAAAGCTAATAATCTGTCTTTTAAAAAAGTTGCGCATAAGGGAAACAGAAAAAACTGCAAATGTATGCCAAGCCGTGATATAGGCGCTTACGACACCTGCCCTAACGGCTGTAAGTATTGTTATGCAAACAAAAATCCAGAAATAGCTTACAAAAATATGCTTTTACATAATCCGACTTCCCCTATTTTAATCGGTAATATTAAAGATACTGACGTTATTGTAGAGGGTAAGCAGGAGAGCTTTTTAATTAACCAGTGCAGGTTGTTTTAGCGT
>CALVAT010000070.1 GCA_944325565.1 Candidatus Gastranaerophilales bacterium | reverse complement strand
TCGATTCTGTTAAAAAGATTATGGACAAAAACATTGAAAGAACTTTTAAAGTATTTTCTTAATAAATAATAATTAATTAAAAAAATAATTAAGATGACCAAAATTTTCAGGGCTTGTTTTTTAGCCCTCAGTTATAAATTATAGATGATGCAACCCACATTTTTACTTAAAAAGCCGCTTAAGTTGATTAAGCGGCTTTTCCATCTTATTTATTCATACAACGGTTTTAGCTTTTCTTCCTGTTGAGGAATTTTTCCTTCTTCAATCGGCAGATAAACTCTGTAATCAATTACAGGGAAGCAGTTGTCAATAGATTCAATTTCTTGAAGTTTATGTTCGTCAATATTTCCGGAATCAATCATATCCGCAATAGTTTCGAATCTTTCAACATGCTCTCTGAATCTGTCTGTTGCATAGTCTTTAGCCTGCCATGTTGTAATCAGGAAAGGCCAGTCAGAACTTTGCAGCAGCAAGTTTTCTCTAGCCAGCTGGTTCAAAGCTCTATGCAAAACTTTATCCTCAGGAATTTTTTCATATTTAGAAACAATGTCCACAATACGTTTTTCACAACCGTGGATAATAGGCCACATCCATTCTGTAAGGTGATTTTGCCATACATAGAAATGTCCGCCCTGTCCCCATGAAGATTCAGGAATTTGGATAGCTTCGGTCGGCGGATGAGCCTTGAGGTATTCACCAGCTGTCATTCTTTCAACCTGAGGCAGGTAGTTGTTGAATTTTCTGATTACCTGTTTAATAAATTCAACACCTTCAAACCACCAGTGACCGAACAACTCTGTATCGAAGGATACCATCACAAGACCTTCTTTGTTGTGAGAAAGTTTGTAATCGTTCAATAAGTGATAAATCAAAGTTGTATAGTGGTCAGAGTTCAGGTTAACCTGTGACATAGCAAGAACCGGGTCATAAAGCATTTTGTCACCGAGGTCAGTTGTTGAAGAAGTAATTCTCCAATAGTGAGCACCTGATTTGTCATCTTTTTTGTGGAACTCTCTATAGCAACCATCGCCAGGATATCCGTCAGCAGCAGACCACACCTGAAAACCAGCACGGTCGTTTCTTCCCATAACGGCAACCTGAGCATCCGGCAGCCAGTATGCTGAATATGTATCATAGCCGGTGGGTTCTCTTTCCGGCAGAGGAATGTATTCAATATTTCCGTAAACACCGATTACACGTCTGTTTCCGATAGAATTTCCGCCTTCAATTACGTGAGATTCAGTAAAGAAGTATTCGATATCATTATTCTGAAGAGTTACTTCTATAGCAGGACGCCATTTTTTCTGACCGTCTTTGCCAGTATATTCATAGCCCTGTCTGTATGCACATTCAGGCAGCCAGCAGCCTTTTGCCTTTTTGCCAAAGAGTCTTTTTGTTGTGTCAGAACCTACTTTGAACTGAGCATTAAGGTTTGTATCAGTAGCCAGAAGCGGAGAAAATCCGTGTGTAGCACCTGATGTTGTAATTTCAATACAGCCCAGATCCTGATATTTTTTGAAAGCACTGATTAAATCTTTGTGGTATTTGTTTACAAAACTGTCTTTAATGTGGTTGAACCAGTCAAAGTAGTATTTTGCAAGATATTTTAAGTGCTGTGAATGAGCAACTTCCGGATCGGGATATCTTTCCAAATCCTTAGAAACTGCTTTGATACGTGTATCCAAATATTCGATAAATCCGTTTTGAAGGTGTTCATCGTTTAATTGTTCTGCAAGAATCGGAGTAATACCGACTGTTAATTTTGCTTTAATCCCCTCGTCGTCATATAATTCTGAAATCGCATTAAGCAAAGGGACATATGTTTCTGCCATACATTCGTAAAGGTTTTCTTCACCGAACGGCCACATGCCTGCTTTTCTGTAATACGGAAGGTGGGAGTGTAACATGAACACGAATTGACCAACTGTCATAAATAATCTCTCCTTTTTCGTCTTGATTTTGCGCTGTGACGCATTAGTTTTATATATTATCAACCCCTCAAGGTTTGTATTATATATAGTTATATCACAATTATTTATAAAATATAACCCCTCAGAGTTAATCCTCATGGGTAATATTTACAAAACTATATACCCTCCGCTTTTTAGATTATATTATAGATAGAATTTCAGTCCATTGCCGTTGTATTTCATAAAAAGTTGTACAACAGGACAGCATCTTGATTAAATCCGGCCTTAACGTTTTAACAGAGAAAACAATCATTATAAGTATTACAAAATAAATTAAATTTTGATACAATATATTTCATGAATAAATCCAGAGTAATTGAAATCTTTAAGCAAAGTGCAACCTATGCTCTCGGGAAAATGCTGCTTAACCAAACACAGGATTTTTTTGAAACGCTCGGAGAAATGGGTATAAGAACATGGCAGGTAATATACCTGACATTAAAAGCAATTGTGCAAAGACAGATGAAATGGAAACTCATTATAGACCAGTGCTCGAGGTTTGCTGTTGATTCTCTTCCGATTACTCTAACTATTGTCGGGATGGTATCTGTTATCATATCAATGCAGGTTGCTCCAGAGATGGTTAAACAGGGCGGTGAAAAATTCGTCGGGGCGTTAATGGCCGTTGTTACAACAAGAGAACTCGGTGTTATTATGTCCGGATTCGCTATTATTTCAATGATAGGGTCTTCTTATGCGTCAGAAATCGCAACAATGAGGGTAACAGAACAGATAGATGCACTCAAGGTTCTAAAAGTCAATCCAATAGAATACCTTTTTATCCCTCGTGTTGTAGCAGGGTTTATAATGATGCCGGTTGTAGTAATAGTGGCCTCAACCTTCGGGCTTATTTGTTCCGGAGTTGCGGCTTATTTGAGTGCGCATATAAGCCGGCTTAATTATATAAGTTCGCTCTGGCAGGGATTGTTTCTTAAGGATATTTTTGTATCTCTGGGTAAAGCTGCAACCTTTGGAGCAGCTATAGCGATAATAAGCAGCACCTGCGGGTATCTTGCATACGGCGGAGCCAAAGGAGTAGGTCTTTCTACAACAAAAGCCGTTGTATGGTCGTTTGTTGCAATCTGTATAATCGACTATATATTCGCGACAATATTTTTCTTTTAATAATAAAAGCCGTACGGCTTGGCAAAAGGAACAAAAAACAATGAGCATAGATGTAAGACATTTAAAAAAATCATTTAAAGGCAGAACTGTTCTGGACGACATATCATTTAAGGTAGAAGACGGCGAAATTCTGGCAGTAGTAGGGTTAAGCGGTGCAGGGAAAAGTACTATACTGAAACTCATCTGCGGTTTGACAAAACCTGACAGCGGGGAGATTATTGTATCCCCCGGAGATATTGCGATGGTATTTCAGTATTCAGCATTGTTTGACTCGCTTGATGTTTTTGAGAACATTGCTTTTGCACTAAAAGAGAGAAAAGAATTCAAAAACAAATACACAGATAAGCAATTAAGAGAAATAGTTGCACAAAAACTCAAACTGGTAGGTCTAGAAGGTATTGAAGAAAAAATGCCCCACGAACTATCTGGCGGCATGCAAAAACGTGTAAGCTTTGCTCGTGCGGTTGTTACAGATCCTAAAACAATTCTCTACGATGAACCTACGGCCGGTCTTGACCCAGTATCATCCACAATGATTGAAGACTACATTGTAAGGCTTAAAGACGAGTTTAATCCGGCCTCGGTGATTGTTACACACCAATTATCCACCATTCAAAGGTGTGCGACTAAAGTTATTATGTTATATAATACTAAAATCGTATACTCCGGTACGCCTCAGGATATGATAGACGGCGGCAATGAATACACAAAACAGTTTATCAACGCCTGTATACAAGGCCCCATGAAAGTTGCGGGAAGCGACTAAAAAAAGACAGAAGATTATAGGAATTTTATAAAAATGCGTTTTTCATCCTCATTCAAAGTCGGTTTATTAACATTAACAGCCCTGATAATATTGATTTTTTCAATATTGTGGATAAAAGGCAGAGCGCTGTCAGCCGGCGAAAGACTTTTTGTTGATTTTAAAGATATAAACGGCATGCGCCCGGGTTCGGCTGTTCAGTTAATGGGACTTAGAATCGGTCAGGTTGAGGATATTACACCTGTTTTAACAAACCCGGATGACCCTTATGTCAGAGTAAAATTTGTTATTACAGAGCCGGATATAACTATTCCTAACGCATCAACAATTTCTATCCAGCAGTCAGGTATTATTGGCGAACAGTTCCTTGAAATTACCCCGCCAAAATTAAGGACAATCTACCTTCCTATAAATAAACGCTCACAGGTATTGCACGCAAATGACAAAGTACAGATGATTTTGAGCAACAAACCTTATGACGTTGGTAAGGTTAAAAAAATTGAAATCATACAAACTAAAACATTGCCCATCAACATTCAAGAAGAAATAAAGACTCCTTCAGCTTACAAGGTCGGATATATTGTTACCCTTCCGGGGCTTCAGCTTCCTGACAGGCTTCAGGCAAAAGTACAAACAGCTGATTCAAAACATTATTTATTCTTAAAACCTTATACAAAAATGGAGCTTGCTTATCCGCAATCCACTTCGAGATTCACAGTCATCGAACCGTTAAGGCTCTCTGACTTTATGGATTTGCAATACAGAGCTGCTATGGCACTTGCTGAAACAAACGAAAAATTAAGCGCGCTTATGTCTGACGATATTATTGCTGATCTTAAAAATATAGTCGGCAATATTGATATGCTGACAATAAAAGCAAATTCAACCCTTGATAAAACTCAGGCGCTGCTTGATTCTTCTAAAAAAGATCTAGACGCTTTAATGGTTACAACCGATAAATTGTCCGCAAAAATTATTGTTCTTACGGATAACATAAACAACATCATAGGTGATGAGGACTTCAAAGATACATTGATATCTACAACAAAATCTATTGACAGATTGTCGCAAAATTTGAACAAGGTGCTTGAAGATCCAAAAACCAAAGATACTATGGAAAACCTGAACGTAGCAAGCAAAAATATCTCAGAAATTGCGCAATACGTAAACACAATGACGAAAGATCCTGTCTTAAAAGAACAGATTAACACAACTGTTACCAAGTTTAACAAAGCACTCGACGACCTGTCTTGTACTTTAGAAACAGTTAACAGCCTTACAACAGATAAGAAGGAAGAGCTTAACGATACAATAAATAACGTTAACGAAACTTCTAAGAACCTGCGCAAGTTCTCGGAAAAACTGAACAAACGCTTCCTTCTCTTCAGGTTAATGTTCTAAAACATAAGGAGATGTTATGAAAAAGAATATAAAAACAATTTTAACAATATCATTGTTAGCCGTGTCGGTTGGCTGTGCTGCTACAGCAAAAGACAAAACAACAGATAATATATTCTGGCAGGGCTTTACACAGGGCGCTCAAGAACAGGCCAGAGTCATGCTCCCTATATGGGAAAAAGCTGCAAAATGCACCCCTGTAAAATCCAATGACGGAAGTCTGCAGGTATACGGCAGAGAAAACAAATTGTGCCATATAAGATATTCTCACAACGACTGTTATCTGCCGGATAGCATACTCAAAAAATACACAAAGTCTGCAATAAAATATATTAACGACACACTTGCCGGAAACTTTGACCCGTTTTCACCGGAAAGCAGATATATGGAAAGCATCCAGAACGACGACAAATATTGCCAGATTAAATATTAAATCCGTTTTATAAACTCTATTGCGTCTTCTCGTGTCACAACCTCAGAGGAGATTTGTGCTTCCTTAAGTTTTTCTATAATTTTTCCGAGCTCTTTTGAGGCAGGAATATTAAGTATCTGCATAATCTCATTTCCGTCCAAAAGTTTGGGAAGAGGTTTAAGCTCATTTTTTTGTTTTAAATATCCGGCTAAAAGCCTGTTCAGACCGTTTATATTTTTCTCAAGCATGGCCTGTGTAATCTCCGGTCCCAGAGCGGACATCCTGTCTGCATAAGCTATTGCAATAAGATCAATTGTTTCTTCTCCCATTTTTCTGTAAAAACGCAGATATGCTTTTTCAGAAGCGTCCACTGAAGTAACTACACCGGCCGGATATATGTGGTTTTTGATTATTTTTTGCAAATAAGCAGACTGCTTTTTAGAAAATTTCAAATCTCTTAAATAAGGAACAACAATCTTTGCCCCTTCGCTGTCATGCATAATAAAACGATGGCG
This sequence comes from Candidatus Gastranaerophilales bacterium, assembly GCA_944325565.1. Taxonomy (GTDB): domain Bacteria; phylum Cyanobacteriota; class Vampirovibrionia; order Gastranaerophilales; family Gastranaerophilaceae; genus Limenecus. The sequence goes on along the minus strand of CALVAT010000070.1, from coordinate 4,341 downwards.
TCCGGTTTGAGGTTCTATTGTCCATGTAGAAGGCTTGCCTATATCATGTAAAAAAGCACCGAGCTTTAAGTAAGCAATACGTCTGTGCCCCGCAAAAAGTTCTTCTTCAAGATGCGTTTTTACTTCATCACAGGCATTTTCATAATACAGCTGAACCTGTTTTACGGTTTCTATGGAATGCTCCAGCAGCCCGAGATGATGATGAGAATTAGGCGGAATCTTTTTCAGGTCAGCCGCAAACGGAAACACAACCTCTAACACCCCGTAAGAATCCATTTCAAGAAGTGTTTTGTCCGCATAATCTCCGTCAAAAAGCTTTACGACTTCCGTGTTGACACGTTCTTTCGCCGGAGTTTGCAAAAGTTTTGCCTGTTTTTTTATTATACTTTTTAACTCCTCAGAAAAACTAAACCCCAGTTCACTATAGAATCTGAAAGCTCTTAGAATCCTTATCGGGTCGTCTGTCATGTTGAATTCAGAAATTTCTCGAATAATTCTGTTTTCAATATCCTTTAAACCGCCGGTAACATCAATCAAACTCTGTTGTTTCAGGTCAAAAGCGAGAGCATTTATTGTAAAATCACGTCTTTTCAAATCTTCTTCGATGCAGCTGCCGGCACAATCAGCTATATCTACATAGTGGATTTTATCCTCAAACATTACTCTGTATATATTATTAAACTCATCGAGTTCAATAAAGTATCCGCCGATAGCATCAGCGAGCTGTCTTGCCGTCGAACACGCACAGTTTTTGTTTACCACAATATCAACATCACAGCTCTCACGATTTAAAAGACAATCTCTTAAAAAACCGCCGACAATATATGAGCATGCAGGCTGTTTATTTAAAAACGGCGTAATTGTTTTTAGTATAAAATTGTCCCGTATATTATCAATCATCCTGCTCCAGTTCATAAATAATATTGGATAAAGCTGATATAACTGCCGTTTCCGCCCTTAAAATAAGCTTGCCGAGGCTTGCTTTATAAACGTCTTTAGCTTCTTGTAAAAGCGAAAGTTCACCGGCTGAAAACCCGCCCTCGGGTCCTATTATAACAACAATTTTCTTATCTTTGTAATCCTTAATGTTTTTTAAGCAGGTTTTTAAAGTAAAGTCCGTACAGCGCTCCACACAGGCAATTTTTATATCATAATCAGAGCTGTTTAAAATCTCCGCAAAAGAAGAGCGTTTTTCAATAACCGGAAAATCCGGCCTTTCACACTGTTTTACAGCTTCGTTTGCTATTTTTTGCCACTTGTTAATTTTCAAATCAACAACAGAGGATTTAATAACAGAATTATCGCTCACAAAAGGAATTATCCCCTTTACGCCCAGCTCCGTAGCCTTTTGAATAACAAGATTCTGTGCATCTGTTTTCAGAACACTCTGAGCCAGATACAGTTGTAAATCGAGTATATGATTGGATTTTGACTGTTCTACAACTTTAGTTGTAATTATTGAGGTATCAATGTTTTCAATTACAGCTTTATACTGTGTTCTGTTTTCATCAACAAGCAAAAGGGTTTCACCGGATTTTGCTCTTAAAACTTTTGCAATGTGATGAAAATTTTCTTTGTCCGAAATAATGATTTTATCGCCGTTTATGTCTTTTGTTGTGATAAAAAAATGCGGCATAGTGGCCCTTTCGTCTTTTTTCTACACCAAACAGATGATTCGCTATACTAAAGTATAGTACCAACAAAATCGTTTTACAGCAACCATTTCGGGCAATTTTACAACAATTTTCTCTAAAAAATCATACTAAAGTATAAAACAAATTCGTTCGATATAATAAATGTTCACAAAATGCAATAAAGAGAGAAAAAGCAAAAAGAGAGAAAGAGAGAAATAAAATGGCTTTATTTATTAACACAAACATTAACTCTATGATTGCACAAAGATGTTTGAACGGAGCGACAAGTACTTTACAAACAGCAATCGAAAGGTTATCAACAGGTTACAGAGTTAACCACTCTGGTGATGATGCTGCCGGTCTTTGCGTAGCTCAGGGTTTGGATACACAAATCAGAGGCAACAAAAGAGCTATGCTAAACATTGAAGACGGCTTAAACATGATGTATATCACAGAAGGCGGTATGTCCGGTGTAACAGAAGACTTGCAGAGAATTCGTGAATTATGTATTCAGGCTGCTAACGGTATCTATTCAGCAGACCAGAAACAAACATTGATGAACGAAATCAAAGAAAGACTTGAAAACATTGATGTTATTGCTAACTCAACAGTATTTAACGGTATGGAATTGACAAACGGTTCTAATCCCGAAGTTATCTTACAGGCAGGCGCAGGTTCAGATGCCGCAAACAACACTATCGATATCACCTCAGCCATGACAAACATGCTCTGTACTGCACTTGGTATTGCCCTTGATATTGTTAGTATGGACGAAGCAAACGACGGCGATTTGGGCGAAGATTATATGGACCAAGGCGGCGGTTATAACCCGGCAACCCCGCCTAAAGTTAATGGCGACAACTGGACTAACGAAGCCATCAGAGCTTATATCGACAAACTTGATGCTGCTATTGACAAAATTTCTCAAAACAGATCTACATTAGGTGCTTACCAGAACAGACTTCAATCTGCAGCCGACAACCTTACAACAATGAACGAAAACTATGAACGTTCTAAATCCCAGATTATGGATGTTGATATGGCTGAAGAAAGCGCCAATATGGTTAAATATCAGGTATTGCAGCAAACATCTGCTACTATGTTAGCTCAGGCAAACCAGATTCCTGCTATTGCAATGCAGCTTTTACAATCATCATAATGATATACAATAAAATCAATAAATAAAGACACAAAATGTCTCTCTTAACGGCGGCTGCTGAGCTTTTGCAGCCGCCGTCTCTCGTGCGCTAAAACTTAACCTTTAATTTGAAACGGACATTTTGTGCATCTTGCTTTGGGAACAAGAATAAGATTGTCCTCGAGGTCATACATCTTAGCTATTCTTGTTACGAGCTTTGAGCCGCATACGGGACATTCTAAATCCGCAATGTCATGAGCAAGTATTTTAGTTTTTATATACAAACTCGCTTCATTATCAGGTAATAAAGAAAGATTCGGATGTTTTTCATGCTTTTTTATGTCAGCGGGGTTAAGCTTCAATCCTCTGGCCAGCTTCTGACGTATTGTGGAAGCAAGAAACAACTCCTGACCCGATTCTATATCTTCTATGGTTTTTAAAGACAGAGCCGACTTTTTAGCCAGCCCTGTCTGTGACAAACCGAGTTTTTCTCTTGTTTCGGAAACAAATTGCGCTAACGCTTTTTCCGTCTGTTCTTCACTCATCAACTTACACCTTTAGCGCTTCGCTTTTTCTTGACGCAGAGGATTTTTGAGAGTCCTTATGTTCTCTCCACCAGTCAAGCAGTGTAGAAGCAAAGAAAATACTAGAATACGTACCAATTGCAATACCTACAATCATTGCAAGCACGAATTCTTTTGTTGTTTCTCCACCGAAGAAATACAATGCCAGCAAAGTAATCAACGTTGTCAAAGAAGTGTTGATACTTCTGGCCAAAGTCTGGTTTACACTGGCATTAACAATCTCGGGGAAGGTGGCTTTCTTAGCCAAGAATCTTGAATTTTCTCTGATTCTGTCGAATACAACGATTGTATCATGGTTTGAAAAACCTATTACGGTCAACACAGCCGTGATAAACAACGCATCAATATGTACATCAAAGAATATACCGAGAATCGCAAAAAAGCCCAGTACAAAAAAAGCATCGTGAGCAAGTGATATCAAAGCTATAACCGCATAGTCAACCTGAAATCTAAAGGACAGATAAACAACAATCCCCAAAAACGCAAGCGCAAGCGCATACATTGAATTCACAAACAACTCTTTACCAAGTGAAGGCCCGATTGAACTAACCTGAACAAGCTCTGCCTCCGGATAATCAGCCTTTACGACATCGGCAATTTTTTGTTCAGATGTTTTGTCGTTGCTCTTGAAAGCTGTTTTTACTGAAATTACCGTAGAAGGTTTGATATTTTCAGCTTTAGAAATTGTATTATTTGATTTTAAAACCTGAATAACAGGATTTTCTATCCCCGCTTTGTTCAGTTTGTTCCTGAGGACTTCAACCTCGTCATTAGATACATCCTTAGTAACCGAATACTGTGTAATTGTACCGCCTGTGAAGTCAATACCAACCTTAACAGGAAGGTGCTGCGGCGAATTAATTATCAGATATCCCATCGCAACAATACCGGGGACGATTAAAAGCAGCGACAGCCCGAACCAGACCCATCTGTATTTTACGACATCAATCCATTTATGTTGATGTAAAACTGTTTCACTCATTAT
>CALVAT010000069.1 GCA_944325565.1 Candidatus Gastranaerophilales bacterium | reverse complement strand
AAATCCGCTGTCTTGGATTTGCTTATCGCTCGATACTGTCGTTCGCTGCGCTTTGCTTTTGCTCACTTCGTATCTCGCTTTCCGGATTTCATCCGTCCGCAAATCCGCTATCTTTTTTCGATTTTTTCTTTGATTCTAGTAGCTTTGCCTGAACGTTCTCTGAGGTAGTAGAGTTTTGCTCTCTTAACATCACCGCGTCTTACAACTTGAATTTTTTCAAGTCTTGGAGAGTATACAGGGAATACTCTTTCTACGCCGACGCCCTGAAAAGTCTTTCTTACTGTAATAGTCTTGCCTACTCCAGAGCCTCTCTTTTTAATGATAATGCCTTCGAAAGCCTGTGTTCTTTCTTTGTTGCCTTCAACAATTCTTACAAAAACTTTAACTGTATCTCCCGGATTTAATTCAGGAAGATTGCTGTTTTCAACATGTTTTTTTCCTAATGCTTCAACTATCGGATTCATTGCTTTATTCCTTTATCTTAAATTATTCCTTTGTTAAAATGCCAAATTTGACAACAAATTTGAGCATATTTGGTGACAATAACCATATACTATTAAAAACATAAAGATATATCAAGCATGGATAAGCGCAAGAGTTAAGTTTTATAAACTTTTCTTAAACCGTCTGAATAAATTTAATGCCATAAAACACTTTGCTGTACATATAACTCGAGAAAAAAGTTCAAAAAGCTCCGGCAAAAGCGAAATTAGACGTTCAAAATATAATTAACGCTTTCGTCTATTTTTTCTTCAGGAATTTCGCCCTCTCTGACTGCTTTTATTATCCGCTCAATAAGGTCAAGTGTTTTTTCATCCGCATTGCGATAGATAAACATATTCACGCCGGCCAGTATTCCCCTCTTACACGCCTCAAACGCGCTGAAACGTTTTATACCGCCCATAACCATATCATCAGAAATAATCAGCCCTTTAAAAGCAAGTGTATTTCTCAAATAATTTATAACATTTTTTGATATTGATGCAGGGATTCTTTCCGTATCAAACGCCTTGTAATGTACGTGTGCAACCATAATTGCACCAAGGTCGCAGGCAAGAGATTTGAAGGGTTTTATATGGATTTTTTCAAGCTCGTGCATACTCAAATCAACAACCGGCATATCAAGATGAGAATCTACATTTGTATCGCCATGTCCGGGGAAATGTTTGCCAACAGGGATTATGCCGTTTTGTTTGTATGTATCAATTACAATTTTTCCGTATTTTATAACCTCATCAGCATCGTTTGAATATGAACGGTCAGCAATCACCGGATTGTCGGGATTAGTGTCCACATCCAGAACAGGTGAAAAATTCATATTCAATCCCAGATAATTAAGCTCCTGAGAAATCCACTGTGTCTGTTGTTTCACAAACTCAGCACCTTTTGCCGCAGCAGCACGGGCGCTGAGATAATGAGAGCCGCCATAAAGGTTAAGCGTTCTTTCTACTCTTCCGCCCTCCTGATCAATACTCAAAAAAATTCCCTGTGCCGAGTTATTTTTTATTATCCTCACAGCATCTCTAAATTTTTCTTTATCCGTGATGTTGCGTGTAAAAAATATCACGCCGCCCAGTCCGGCTCTAAGCGCCTTCATAAACCCGTGGTTTGCTTTCGGGTTTTCTTCTTCATAGCCAAGAATAAACATCCGGTAAACTTTTTGTTCTAATGTCATTGTGTCCGCTGTTTCCATAACTCCTCCGCCGCAATTTTTTCCGGTGTTCATACACCTTACCAGTTCGGATGATAATAAAGTTCTATTGTTTCATTGTCTTTAAGTTTTGCATGTCCGCCTTTAATAAAGTTTGTCAAAGACCCTGTCGGCGGCAAAAATGTCAGCGCCCACTTGAGCGGGAATACCCACAGGCTCCTGTCCTGACCGTAAACCTCATAGATATCCGTAACTTTTGCAGAATCTATGTTATTGAACTTAAAGTCGCTGAAAATAATACTCGCAGGAATTCCGTTCATACCGCTGCTAATAATTGTTTCGACTTTTGCGTACACCTGTTCATTTTTTTTGAGAATTTTATGACCCTTTTCATAAACATCGTGGCAAGCTAGAAAAACTATTCTTTCTCCCTCTGTAACATCGTTTTCAGATTTTATATTGACCATAACCCTGAGTTCAATCGGGATACGCTTTAAGTCCTCATAGTTGTATTTATAAGGCTGATAAGGATTTTGCAGTTCCTTATCCATCAAGGTTTCCTCAACAAGCTCATCGCGCACTATTGCCTGTGCAGGACAAAGTGAAGTGCAAAAAAGTATTATTGCGGTTATTAGTGCTGAAAGAGTAAAGTGTCTAGTCATATTTAAGTTCTTCGTTAGATTTTGCTTTAATTTTTTCCAGAAGCAGTCTTCTGTTCTCCTGTGAAGTCAAAAGGAAGTTCTGGTAGTGTTCGTTTTCTAAATAAGTATTGTTTTTCAAATAGTAGGGATATTTTGTATAAATGTATTCATAAATAATAGCGAGTCGTCTTGAGGCGAGATTTTTAGTAGAAATTGCGTCGAATCTTTTTTGCGGGCAGCTTTTTTGTATAAAAGTAATCAGCCCGAGCGGATTGTATCCGGCATTGACCATAAAGTCCACAGCTCTTTTATCCGCAACTATTTCGAACTTTTTCGGCGCAGCTTTTATCTGCAGGGCGCTTAGATATCCGTTAAAAAATCCGTGATATGATTTCATTGCTGTCAAAATCCCGCGCGCAAGGTACGCGGCCAGTTCGTCGTCATTTTGCGTATATTGATAGTATCCGTCGTACAAAACGACCTCTCTGCTCATAACAGACGGGTCAATTGTTAAGAGAGATTCTTTCTCTTTTTCGTTGTAAACAAACACAATCCTCTGTTCAATTTTGTTTGCATTCAAGAGTTTTGAGCCTATATCATTAACGCGTGATTGGATAGATTGTGTTCTTAAAATGTCCTGTTCGTTATCTTTTGTTTGTGTTTGCGCAAAAGCAGAGCCAATAAACATTTGCACCGCCAGCAGCATAAAAACCATAACCAACTTTTTTGTCATTATTCCAGCCTCTTTATCCTAAACATCTGTCCCGTATCGCCACACAACGGGAGAATTCCGGCTCAAACAAAAGCCTAACATATATAAATAATAGCATAAGTTTCTGCCAAACCCCGTAAGCCTTATATTTTTTTAATATCAGCGTTAAAAAGCTCTAAATATGCTTCCGTACAATTTGTTATAAAAGGTAACGGCAATGTAGGCAACGAGTATCCCGACAATAACGATAGTGGCCGGCTGCAGCCATGCGACAAAAATGCTTAAAAAATTTTGCAATTGAGTTTCATAGTCTTTTGCAACATCCTTAAAAGCCTGTCCCAGACGTCCTGTTTTCTCTCCGGTCGCAATCTGCGACAGTGCAAACGGGCTGAAAAGCTGTGCTGCAATGAAGGCAGACGCAACATTACCGCCCTTTTTTAACACGTTATTAGTCCTCATTATGCCTGTTGTGGATTGTTTTGTTTTAAACAGTGTAGAAGCAAGCTCTACCGACTCCATAATAGGAATCCCCGCGTCATAAGACGCAGAAAGCACATAAAAAAAGTTTATAAAATAAATATTGTTCACAAAAGCGCCGAGAGCCGTTTTTTCCACAACAAAGTCGAGCACTCTGGAAAAGACTTTTTTGTTAGCAACAACATAATAAATTCCGCCGAAAATAAGCGCATAAACTATAATAATCTTAACAATTGCACTGATAAACAGAATCATCCTTGATGTAGGGCATATCCCGACCGTGTACATTACATCAAAAATTTTAAAGAAAAATGACTGACAGAATATCAAAACCCCTATGCTGCCGAGAAACAGAATTGCCGGATATGTCAACGACGCAATTAAAGAGCCTTTAAGCTGTTCGGTTCTTTTTATATCAGTTCTTATTCTGTTAACGGCTTCTTCCACCTGCCCGCTTGTATCGCCGGCACAAAACAACATCGCATACTGCGGCCCTATGATATCTTTATATCTCATCATAAGCTCGGTAACAGGCATACCGTCTTCTATTCCGCTTCTAAAAATCCTTGCGAGGTGTTTTATATTGACATTTAGAGAGGACGACTCTATTGTCTGGAATATTTCAGTATAAGAAAATCCCGCGCTGTAGAGATTTTCTATTGAATTAAAAAACTGTTTTTTCTCTGATAGGTTTAATTCTTTCATGGTTTTTATTATACATTTTTTTATCTTAATTTCATACTTTTTTAATTCTGTAGTATGATAAAAGTGTCTAAAATAGACCGGACTAAAATAGAGAAGGGGGACTATTATGATGTATCAGGTTTATACCAAAAAAGGCGGCTCCGACCTTACCAAAACACAAATCGGCGAGTTTTCCGACCTTGAAGAGGCGCTCGACTTTGCAGAAAAAGCTATAGAGGGCAAGCCGGACTTAAAATATATAGTAGAATCTACCTCCGGACACTTTAACAGCTACGGAGAGCTGCTTGTTGAAGTTGTTGCACAAAGTGATTAGTGCCCGCACGCGGATAAATTGCAAACCAAATGACAACATACATAATAATAAAGGAGAAAACAAAGTGATTACAAAAAATCCTGATATCACAACAAATTTCAGCGGTGTTGATTTTTCAAAATACACCTCAAAAGTATCAGAATTCGTTAATGAATTTTCAAAAAGAGCAAACCAGAAAGGCCAGTTTTTAAACTGGGTTAATCTGCCTCAAGAACAAATCAAAAGAGCGGATGAAATTTATGAGCTGGCTTCTAAACTTAAATCCCAAACAGGCGTTAAAAAGCTGAGTGTTATGGGTATAGGCGGTTCAAAACACACTGTAGAACACATGTTGAGCATAAACGGTTTGAACGTAAAAGGCGATGTTGTTGAATTCTATTCTGATGTTGATTCCGCAAGCCTTGAAAGATTTTTGTACAAATTAAACGACAATATACTCGAATCAGCATTTATGATTGCCTCTAAATCAGGCTCTACTTTTGAAACAAAAGACGGTTTCTTAAGAGTTCTGGCAATGCTTGAAGACGCATACAAAGCAAAAGGCCAATCAGAAGAAGAAGCTAAAAAATCTGCTAACAAACACTTTATCGCAGTGACTGACGCAAACGCAGAAAAAAGCGAGCTTAGAAGAACATCTAACGAAAACAACTGGCTCGGTGATTTGTATATCCACGATGATGTAGGCGGAAGATTCTCTGCTTTTGACGACCATGCGCTGTTTGCTCTTGCTTGGGCCGGCATGAAAAAAGAAGACATGATTGAAATGCTCAACGCTGCTCAGGAGATGTCATCTATTGCTTTGAGCACAGACTTTGACAGCAACGATGCGTTAAAAGAAGGTATTTTCTGGGCTGACGCAAAACTTAACGGAATCGAAGCATCCGTACATCAGTATATGGGTTCAATTTTTGAAAACACTGTTTACTGGCATGCACAAATGCAAAACGAATCTGTTAAAGACACATTAAAACAGGTTGCAAAAGTTCCTGACGCTATGCACCACAGTGCAGAAGCTCACTTTAACCCTGCTAACAAACTCGTTTTTGCACTGACAGTACCTGTAGACAACGGTGTTTGCAAAGAAAACGCAGAAGCATACATCTGCGCTTTAACAAAATCATACGAAGTCACAGGCGCTACTTTTGTTGAAAGAATTGCAACAAAAGGTATGGGCTTAACTCCTAAAGCAGCAGGCGCAATGACTATGCTCAGAGCATACGCTACTGTATATCAGGAAATTGTTGAAAAAATTATGACGAACACAGCCTTCCCTGAAGTATTAGACAGCGTATTGCAGCCGCACGTTGAATTCTACAAAAAGAATCTCAAAGGCGGAGTTGTTGTTCCGGGAAGAATTTCTTAAATAAAATTCGCGGCAAAAATAAAAACAGCGGTTTTACAAACAAACCGCTGTTTTTGTATTATAAAAAAATTTTAGCGTACAATTTTCATTATACTTTCAGCTCTGTTTGACCAGTTATGTTTTGTTTTAACAATTTCAAAAGCTTTTTGTGCTTTAGCGTTTCTTTCATCTTCATTTTCGAGGAAATACCCGGCCTGTTCAACAACATCTTCAATATTTTTCTGGCTGAAATATCCGAGAGAATCGCCGAATTCAAGTTTAAAAGACGGCGTATCGCTGCAAAGGCAGAAAGTCTGCACAGCAGCAGCGTTCAACACTCTTTCATGCAAGCCCGAACACAAAGCAAACGGATGAGTATGCAGAGATATTTTTGAACGGTTAAGAATCTCCACTGTTTCGTTTATGCTGCATTCGCCCATATATTTAACATTACCGGAAACAAATTTTTTCCATTCTTCATTGCCGTATACCTTCAGGTCAAAGTCCGACAGAGCCTGAACAAGCTTTATTTTCTGCTGGTTCGTTACAATATCAGCTATATTTTGAAACAGCAGCATATATTGTTCTGCGTCGAGTTGAAGATTACAGGTAGCCTTAATAGCCTGATATATCTGCCAGAAGCCAAGAGCAGGATTTTTCAGAGAAAGAGCCAGCATCTCCATCATAAGGTTGAAAACAAGCTCCGGCATTGTTTTTTTAAGATTATCAATTATTTCGTTATAGTCTTTGACGGTTGCAAAGAAAACAATATCGTTTTCTTTTGCGCAATCCTGTTTTTGCCAGACCTCAGTATCCACAGCCACAGGTATATAGCCGTGTTTTAGCTGCGGAAGATAGGTGCCTGTAGCCTGCAAATCAGCCTGAGAAGACTCGAAAAGAATAAAATTTTTAAACGCTTCAAAGGTTTTTGCGATTTTAAAATGTCTGGAGAATACAGAATCCAAGGCCCACATTATATTAGGCGTATTGCTGTTAAGTATTTTCTGCCAGATATCGAGTCCGGCTGTATCAAACCCCATAGCAAGGTTGAACGCAATATTTTCTTCAATACACTGTTTTGTGCTGAAGGATTTTATGCCAATCTGATTAAATCCCTTCAAAAGCCCGTTAGCAAAAGCCTTTTTAACACCGTATAAATCGCCGGTATCGTTCTCTTCACAGTGCACAGCGACCGTAATATTTTTTTCTTCCATAAACAACCTCGCCTGTTTCTTTATAAATATAATCCGATAAAAAGAAGAATTTGTCTAATTGTTCACAATAGGTTATTGGCTGCATGCCTGCATTGCTTCACGTTATTGTGGAAGGAAAGTGTATCTAAAAAACAAAAACAAGTATTTTGGCTTGAGACTTAACTAATCTAGTGTCGCAGTTGCTGCCGGCTGACCGCAGCCAGCACCTGCTCACCTTTTCAATGTGTCACTCAAAAAATTCGTTCACGTCGCTTGGCTCCTTATCACGAATTTTTCTCGAACAATATACACCTTTACACCAAATTCACTCAAAATACAGGTATAATGTCATTCCGAACTTGTTTCGGAATCTTACCGGTAGTAAGACCCTGAAACAACTTCAGGGTGACAATTTTAACCATTTTTAGTGTAAAATACGATATAAATCCCTTTTGCTTTATATTATTTCTGTCACTCAAATACGTAACATATACAAGAATGACGTATTATATTTTTTAATCCAATTATGCAGATTTCAGGAGTTTTAGCCGTCTTCTTACAATGACTCTCCTGTCGTTATAAAAATCATTTTTATCAAGATAAATGTTAACAAAATAATCCATTCCTGACACATAAAATTGCAGAAACACAGGAACCTCGGTATTAAAGAATGCAGCTTTTGTCTTTTTTTCTTCTTTCCAGTTTTTTACAAAATCATAAAAACTGTCGTCCACATACCTGACATTGCGCATATTAATTCCCAGCCGTCTGGAACGCGGCCTATTTTCCAGCATTTTATGTAATTTTTGCACATCCGTCTGTGATATTGTATCTTTACATATATCAACAATGCAGATATTGCCGATATCCCTGATATTCATTTGCTTCCTTAGCAATTTTAAGTAAATATGTTATCCCTAACATCTATATAATAACAACCTGAGGTGGATATATAACTGCCAGAAAGTCTAATATAGCTAATACTTTAGTGGGAAATATTACGTCCTTTTGAATCATACATGCCTGCACGCGACTCTTTTATATGCGTAATCTGTTGAAAATAGTCGTCGTTCAGGAGTTCTCTGGCGTTTTCCATTAAAGAAACGAGCGCGTCCGTGATATTTTTGCTGTTCATCATCACCATATCACGGGCCATTTCGGTATTAGAAAGCGCAAGCCTTGTCGTATCACGGAATCCGCTTGCGGCAAGCTTTATTGCCAGAGAATCCGGCATAGCTGTTTTTACAAGCGCCTGAGCAACAAGCATAGGCATATGACTAATCAAAGCGACGGCCCTATCGTGTTCTTCGGGGTTTGATACAATTGTTTTTGCGCCGGTTGTTTCTATTATTTTGACAAGTTCTGAAAGTTTTTTCTGTTCCACGCCCTCCGGCGGTGTAATAACCCATTTTGCCCCGTCAAAAAGCTGAGCAAAAGAAGCGTCAAACCCGCTGTGCTCTGTCCCGGCCATAGGATGCGTGCCGATAAAGGTATAGGGTCGTTTCTTTTGCATAACAAAGCTTTTCAGACTGCACACATCTGCAACTATTGCGTCATTGCTGACAATATTTTCCAGAGAATCAAGAATCTCAACTGTTTTAGACATCGGAGAACACACGAAGACAACCCCGCAGTCCTTAATTATTTCAAGATTATTACTAACGTTCGGGGTGTAAGCTTTAGCCGCTTCAATTGCGTGAGCGTTTCTGGTTTGAGCATAGATTTCATAGCCGGATTGGCTCAGGGATTTAAGTATTGAACCGCCTATTAAACCGAGTGAAACAATTCCGATTTTTGTACTCATCTGTATTTTCTCCGTTATAGTATAATCTGTGTGCCGACCATAAGCCTGTGCGAGTCGTCCGCATTATCATTTTTGCAGAATACATAGTTAAAAATCAACTTCAGCGCCTGACCTTTTAGATAATAGTTTGTGCCCAGAGTTATTTCTTTCCGGTTGTTGCGGGCAATATTTTTGTCAGGGTCAAAATGGTCGTATCTTGCAAGAAGCTCAAGTTTTTTTGTTAAAAAATATCCAACAGTAACAAACATACCCTGAGAGCGTGCGTTGGTCAGGCCGGAACCGCCGTTAGAACCGTTTGCATCAGCATATTCAAACTTTGTCCAGAAACGTTTGTATCTGTAACCCGCGTAAGCGCCTGTCATATAATAGCTCGTACCATGTTTTTCACCGGATTGGATACCCGCTCCTGTAACAATTTTTCCGTATTTCCCGTCGGTTTTTCCAAGCGGTTTGAGGTTAACCCATCCGTCAAACTCGTGTCCGGGGAAAAAAGCAGTGAAGTTCGTTGAAGAACTATACATGCCTAAATCATAATCAACAAGAGAATAATCACCCCTTAATCTTACACCGAACTTGCGCATATTCGAAAGATTTCTTGAGATTTGCGACCTGTTTATAAAAGATAGTGTATAAGGTGATTGTGCACCCTCTACGCCGACTCCGGGACGGGAATTGCCCACAAGGATTTTGTGGTGCGGGATTCTTGTTGATTCAACATAAACATCCTGAAAAAATGTCTGCATAAAATCAGGGTGGCTGCTTCTATGAGTCGGGTCAAGCATTATTCTAAAATTTTCTTTTCCGCCGCGAAATTTCCCGTCAAAAAGAATATTAATCAGCCCTACATCAAAGGTGGAATCAGTATCTGCATTCTGTTCAATATTTGTTGAAAAATTCATCTGATAAGCAGACCATAGATGCAAACTCTCTAACGGCCCTTTTTCAAAATCAAAAGTAAGCCGGTCTTTTAAAAGCTGCGAGGGCACATCCGTTCTTTCTATCTCCAGCTCATAGACATCTTTTGCTGTGTCTTTAAGAACATTGAGCAAAAACGCTCCGGCATGAGCGCCAGCGGTTTCGGGGCGGTAATCAACAATTCCGCTTCTAAGCTGTATATTATTTTGCGGCTTTGTATCTATGTTATTTTCAGATTCTTTTTCTTTGTATATAGTTTTTGTATCAACGCCGGAAACAGGGTTGTCGTCAGATTCTATAGAATCCAGCATTGTATCGCTAAAGGAGGAGGGTTCTGTTTCTAGAGCAATAACATCCTGAAAAGCCTCTGCCGGCTGCAGCGCAAACAGTATAAAAACCACTAATATTAAAAATTTTTTCATTTAACCAAACAGCACCTCAACACGCCGGAAACGTTAACGTTATTAATATGATACACAAAAAACAAATGTTTTTGTATATCAGGCGTGTGCTGCGTTGTATTGGATTATGCTTATGTTTCTGCCATCCGGACTCAAAAAGCAGTTAAGGATTTCTGTTCGACCGCACAAAAACGGAATCATTCTATAAGGATTTTTATTAACTAATCTAGTGTCGCAGTTGCTGCCGGCTGACCGCAGCCAGCACCTGCTCCCTTTTTGTCTTTTTTTGCCTTCTTTTTCCACTCTGCCGAATAAAAGCTGACTAAATGTCAGGTTTTATGAGAGGCTTTGATTTTGTGAAAATTGTAAAAATGGGGGCTTCACTATGTGAACAATGTGTCACTCAAAAAATTCGTTCACGTCGCTT